>JAFGON010000086.1 GCA_016926475.1 candidate division WOR-3 bacterium
ACTCAAAGTTGGAGACGAGTTTTGGGATTTTCTTGGCGGTAAAGGGACTTATTCCGAATTGTTAAACTGCTTTGAGAGAGTGGGTTTAGAATTAAGACCTGAGATTGAAAAGTATTTTAAAAAATTTAAATAAATTTTGTATATTTTTTTTGTTTTCGAAATAAATAATGATTTTTTTATAAAAAGCTTAATTTTTTAGTGTTATCTATCGCTAGATTTTAGTCTGGATTTAAGAAGGATAATAATCTGATAAAAGCTGGAATTAAATACAAAATTAATAACATTCCAAAAGAAATTGCGTAATCCAAAAAATGAAAGCAGTTCTTTACAACAAAAGATTTTCTTCCGATAAATTCGTCTACCGTGAAATAGACAGATCCGTTCTCAACGACGACGAAATCCTGATAAAAATACGTTCAGTGTCACTGAATGCGGCTAAAAACAGGGGAGTAAAAGGAGTTCAAATGGATCGGACCATAAAATTTCTCAAAGACGCCGGTGTTTTTTATGTCGCGACAGTCAACGGGGATAAACCGCGGGTAAGACCTTTCGGCGCTGTCTGTAAACATAAGGACGGCTCAATATCTGCACAAACAACAAAAAAGACTGCTACAAACAAATGAGCAGTAATCCGAACGTTGAAGTATGCGCTTAAAGACAGATCGTGGATTCGTATAAACGGCGTGTTTGTGAAAGATGATTCAGAAGACGCCAGAAAGGAATGTCCAAGTTCTGTGCTTTCGGCAAAGATCCTGTTGAAGAAAAACTTTAAGTTAGTATAAAAATAAAGTCAAAAGCCCATTTCAGTTTAAAACAAGAAAGGGGATTTATGGAAACGGTCAAAAATATTTTGCAGTCCAAGGAGAAGCCGAAAGAAAAAATTTCCCTTTTGGCGGAAAAGGCTAAGAAAGACAAAAAATTATTAGATGAAATCGTCGAATTCTTTCAAACGGGGTCAAACGCCGAAAAGGGAAATTGCATTGAAGTCATGGAGTATGTGTCGCAGGAAAAGCCGGAACTCGTTGTCCCATATCTGGATTTTATCGTAGAGAACATAAATTTCAACGCTCCCAAGGTTAAATGGGAATGTGCGAGGGTGATCGGAAACCTTGCCCCAAAATATCCTGATAAAACCGCGAAAGCAGTCGAAAAACTTTTTAAGAACACGAAAGACAAAGGCACCGTAGTCAGGTGGAGCGCAGCTTTTGCGTTGACCGAGATCGCGAAATCAAACCAAAAACTTCAAAAAGAACTTATGAAAAAGTTCAATAAAATAGTGGAGGATGAAACCAACAATGGCGTAAAAAACGTTTACATCAAAGTTTTGAAGAAAATTGGGAAATAGAATTTTTCACGAATGGGTAAAAACCAGCATTTTAGCTAATTAATAGAATAGAATAAAATGAAAAAAAATACGCTCGATTTTATCTGCTGTCCTGAATGCAAGAAAAATCTTTCTTTGAAAATCCTGAAGCAAAGCGCAAAGGAAATTCAGAGCGGGAGTTTGTTCTGTCAGTCCTGCTCGGTTGAATATCCGGTTGTCTCCGAAAAAGGCCTATACTGTTGGGAAGCAACTCAATCCATAGCTGGGTGTCGCCCATAGACGAAGCCCTATCTCATTACATTGTTTCAAAGCCTGATGGTTTTTTGTCAATCAACCACTTGAAAAAAATTGGACTCAAAGCGGCTGTAAAATTAGCTTCTTCCAGTCAAAAGCAACACCCAACTAAATCCGGCGATTTAAAAGATGATATAAAAAAAAATAGGGGTAAGATTAAATATAGAAAAAGCGGAAATTGGTTTAAACACAGAAATCGAAAAGCAGGATTTTTGAACTCTCTGTCAAACCCGAGTGAACCAGTTAAATCGTTTCTGAGTCTTGTCAAATCCCGAAAATCTTCATCTTTAGTCGATATAGCTTCTGGAGGCGGCAGCGGAGTTGCATCAATCTCGAAATTATTGGGGGAAAATATAAAAATTTTTGCCTTGGAACGGGATTTAAAATGTCTTTGGATTATTCAGGAGAAGTTCAAACTTATCGGTAAAGCCCTTAATTGCGAAGCGGTGGGAGCTGATGTCAGGCGTATGCCTTTCATGAAAGGTTCGGTTGATATTGTGACTTCAATGATGGCAATGCAGGAAATTCTCGGTATAGGTGCGGTCTTAAAAGAGATTCACAGAATCTTGAAACCCGGAGGATCTTATATCGCACTTTTCAACAAAGAACCCTGGGTCTACGATATGATTCCAGTTGAAGAGTACCAAAACTTTTCCAGAGCAGTAGATATGTACTCTGGTTACGAAGATTTGGTCGAAAAAGCCCGGGAAAACGGATTAATTCTGTCAAAAGAAAAGACATACTCTGACCAAGGCAGGGAATTTTGTCTGGTTGAAATTATTAAAGAAAGTAATCAGAGTTGACACAATTGAAAATGTCGTTGTCTGCCCGGCTATGGTCATGAAGAAGAAATAGCTTTTTATAAAGCTTACAATTAAACCTGCGAAAACAAGTGATATAAACACAATTCTAGATTTTATGGCCGATTACTATAAATAGAAGGGGTCAAGTTTGACAAGACCAAATCCGGAAAAACTCTTGAAGAATTTATTTCAAATCCTTCTTTCGGGGCTTTGTTTTTAATTCTTATTTCCGATGAACCTGTGGGTTATTTTTGTCTGACCAGCAGTTATACCCTTGAAAACTACGGCAAGGATTGCTTTTTAGACGAGATATACATTAAACCAGACCATAGAAAACTGGGTGTAGGTTCAGAGATTATAAAGTACATAGAAAATTATCTTAAAAACAGAGATTTCAAGGCAATTCACCTGATAGTCTACGACAGCAATCAAGAGGCGCATAAATTTTACCTCAGGAATGGTTTTCACGATCACAGTGCCAGTTTTATGACAAAGCTGTTGAAAAAGGATTGATAAATTTTTTTAATCTGAGAATAAATACAGGGTTTGTTCGAAAACATCGACTGTGTAGAATTGTACGTGTCGGATCTCGACAGGGGTATTAAATACTATTGCGGACTCTTGGGTTTAGATTTACTCTGGCGAGCCAAGAAATCGTCAGGCTTAAAATTGCCAGTGACGCGCTTTATGTCTTATTGCAGACGGAAAGAAAAGGATGAATGTCGATTTTCGGGTTGAATCCGTCTATAAAGTGATAAAGCAGATTAACGGTGGAAAAAATGTTATCGGTGTTGAAAAGAAATAGATATAATTTGTAAAAAATATATAATTATTTCATGAAAACGAATAAAGAAAACTTAAATAAAATTGAAATCTTGAAGACAATGGAAGATTTCATCAATCAGATCAGACCAAAAAAAGAGTTACGCCACAAGGTTGATATTGCCTATAAATTTGACAAGCAAAGCATAATAATATATGAAATTAGGCCATTTTTAAGGGACATGGCGCTGAAAATTGAATCTCCTGTGGCAAAAGCAGTATATGTAAAATCCAAAAATCATTGGAACATATATTGGATGAAAAGGGATTTGAGATGGCATTCCTATTATCCAGATCCTGAGGTTGATACTTTGGATGAATTTTTAAATATTGTAAAAGAAGATGAAGAGGGTTGTTTTTGGGGATGAAATCATAAAAGAGCGATAATAATTTTGCCCTTTTATAAATCGAATTATTTGTTAATTTCGATAGGCAGCCAAACAACAGTTTACAAAAAAAATTTTAAAATGTATCATTTATGATCTTTCATAAAGGAGGATTAATTCATGGAAGGTGAATGTAGTCGGTCGTCAGAAAAGATTTGACCGTCCCTCCGCAATTGCTCTGCTCGCAAAGCTTTCCGAAGGTTCGGTCCCGAAAGAAAAGGAGAGGGCAATGAAAAAATTCTATAAAATTTTAAACCAGAAAGAAATTCTCGAAGTCGGTGAGTTTACTGAAAACTGCTGGATAAACGTAGTGAACCCTGATGAGAAAGAAAGAAATTGGCTCATAGAAGAATTCGGCATAGACGGAGAAAGCATCGCGGACATACTCGATATTGATGAGCAGTCAAGAGCTGAAAAAGAAGATCATTACATTTTGCTAATTTTGAGAATACCTGTCTATGACAAGGACCTTGATGTATCATATTTCACGCTTCCCCTCGGAGTGATATTCCACGAGAAATGTCTTATTACAATTTGCCTTCAAGACAACATTGTCATAAAAAATCTAATGACAAAAGGTGTAAAGAACATCAGGCTTGACACCAAAAATCGTTTTCTTTTAACGCTTCTTCTCAGAGCTTCAATAAACTTTCTTTTTTTTCTGAAAGCCTTGAACAGGGAAACGACATCAATAGAGAAAGACCTGAGAAAATCCATCAAAAACACCGAACTCTACGACTTGCTTACTATTGAAAAATCTTTGGTCTTTTTTAATACTTCTATAAGAGCAAACGAGCTTTTAATTGAAAAAATCCAAAAAACCGGTCTGCTCAGGCTGGATGAAGATGAAATTGAACTTCTTGAGGATCTGGTTATCGAGAACAAGCAGGCGGCTGAAATGGCGAAGATTCACAGCAACATTTTAAGCGGGATGATGGACGCTTTCGCCTCGATTATCTCGAACAACCTCAACGTCGTAGTAAAAAAACTGACCGCCATCTCGCTTGTCCTCATGATTCCGACTCTTATTGCGAGTGTTTACGGAATGAATGTAGGACTGCCGTTTCAGCATACATGGTATGCTTTTCTTGTAATAATTCTCGGGTCGGTTCTTTTATCAGCGGGTGCACTGATATTCTTTGTTCTGAAGAAATTTTTATAAATAGAATATTTTCAATTATTGAAAAAGATATTCAAATCTGATTTCAGAAAAAATGGGTGTATTTTTTTGACAATGTTTAGGGTTGGATTAGATTTTTTCTAACCTCTGATAGCTGTAAACATTTTTCATACCGAGCATTTCTTCTCCGCTTGTCGGCATATTGTATATTACCAAATATATTTGGTGTTGTCAGTGTTGTTAATCTCTTTGCGCTTTTTAATTTTCTGTTTGGAACTGGAAGTAAAAAAAGAAATTCTTGTGAAGAAGAACAAATCGTTTTAAATTATTTCCAGATCGAAAAGAATATTTTCTGTAAACCTGGAAAGAGATTAAATGGCATTGACGATTATTTTACTATTTATGGGGGTAGTTCTTCTCACGGGAGGTGCGGAGTTTCTGGTCAGGGGAAGCTCTGGTCTGGCAAGGCGGTTAGGAGTATCCCCTCTCGTCATAGGCCTGACGATTGTCTCTTTCGGGACGAGCAGTCCGGAACTTATCGTCGGAATAAGATCGGCAATTTCAGGATATGCCGGTCTGGCTGTCGGAAACGTAATAGGTTCAAACATAGCCAATATAGCGCTAATTCTCGGTATAGCGTCTCTTATAAATCCGCTTAAAGTAAACCTCGTAGCCGTGAAAAAAGATTCTCCGTTTCTAGTCATCATGTCTTTGCTATGTTTTTTGTTTCTCTTGGATCGGGAGCTTTTAAGAGCCGAAGCTATAATACTCTTTTTTTTCTGCGCTCTATACATGGTTTTCACCGGCTTAATCGCAGTGCGTGAAAAAGATACAGACAGTGGTTATGAAAAAATCTGTAAAACCTCCTGGTTTTTACTAATAATTATGTTACTCGGAGGTTTGGCGGCTCTTTTAATAGGAGCGAATCTGATTATTAGAGGCGGTATCGAACTCGCTCTTTTTTTCGGCGTAAGCGAGGAGGTAATCGGAATTTCAATTGTAGCTGTCGGAACGAGTCTGCCTGAACTCGCCTCCTCTGTCGTCGCGGCGATAAGGAAAGAGGCAGACCTTGCCATTGGCAACATTTTAGGGGCGTGTATATTGAACATTGGGTTCGTCCTGGGGATTTCAGGACTCATTTCCCAGTTTTCAGTCCCGCTTTTGAAGATAGACGATATTTTGATCATGTTCCTGGTCGGGTTGCTCCTTTTCCCGTTCCTGAGATCCAATTACACTCTCTCCCGGAGGGAAGGTTTTATTTTTATAGTGATATATGCGGTTTACATTTTCTTTTTGTGGCTGTGATGGAAAAATAAATTAGAAATTTAGAAATTTGACAATCAAATTTTATTTTGAATACTAACAAAAAGGGGTGATGAAAAGGGTGGAGGTAGAAATGATGATCGACAATATCTGATAATTTTTCCAATTATTTTTTAGGTCCATATCTGCAAACCGGTAATTGCGGGGAGAAATATTTACCCATAAAAGTTAGAAGAAATAAAATGCTGTTGAATTTTGGTTTTGAACAGTTTCACAACTACGAGAAACGGAAGAGAAAATGGAAGAATTGAAAGATAAAGAAAAAACGGGTTCACCTACACCATTCTGGGAGCTAAACAAACTCCTCGAAGAGCTGGTCACGGGGATAACTTCCGTACTGAAGGATAATTTTTTCGGTGCCTACCTTCAAGGTTCATTCGCCGTCGGGGATTTTGACCGGGACAGCGATGTCGACTTCATAATAGTCTCCAAAAGGGAAATTGACTACGAAACTGTGGATCAGCTCCAAGTAATACACGCATATATTTTCGACAAAAATGAGAACTACTGGTCGCAACATCTTGAAGGGACATATTTTCCACTCAAAGCGATAAGCGAATATCCTGAGAGAGGAGATGAATTCCCATATCTTGACAACGGAAGCCGTAAACTTTGCATGACAAGTCACTGCAACACGCTTGTTGTTAGGTGGATTTTAAGGGAAAAAGCCAAAATAATCCGCGGAATCCAACCCATGGAATTCATCAAATACTTTCCCGATAAAATGCTGAGAACAGAAATTTTTCATGCCATCTGCGAATGGGGTAAAGATATCATGGGGAATCCCGACAAATTCAGAAATAGGTTTTATCAAGGGTTTATCGTCCTGAGTTTCTGCCGGATGTTCCACGATTTAATCACCGCGACAATCAATTCAAAGAAAACCTGCGCGGATTGGGCGAAAATAAATCTCGATCCGGTATGGAAAGACCTCATCAACAGAACCTGGGCGACCCGGCATGTCCCTGAAAAATCGGTCAATGAACCGCCGGATGAAGATGATTTTGCCAGAACACTGATATTTGTCGACCACGTGATTGAGTTGAGTAATAAATGGATGTCTGAAAGCACACCGTAAAAAATGTTATGGTTCGACTGAAGATACAGCAAAAAAGGCAGACTCAAAAAAAGAAATGATTATTACCATAGCCCGGAGTATGATGTAATATTTAGAGAAGAAAAAAAGTTTAATAATATTCTTCTGCCAGCATAATTGACAGTTAAAAGTTTTTTCAGTCAATGGCTGAGAAAATCACAACTTTTCATTAAGCCGGTTTTTGAAATACCGGCGGAGAAAAACATGAAAGACATGACCACGGGAAGTGTCACGAAAAGCATTTTTTTGTTCAGCGTTCCGATGCTTCTGGGCAACGTCTTTCAGCAGTTCTACAACGTTGTCGATTCGATTGTCGTCGGCAGGTTTGTCGGAAAAGGCGCGCTCGGAGCCGTCGGAGTCTGTTTTCCGATAATATTTTTCATTATAGCGCTTATCATGGGTGCGACAATGGGATCCATGGTTCTCGTTGCGCAGTTTTTCGGCGCTAAAAACTTTGAAAAACTCAGGAAAACAGTCGACACCACATACATTGTCATGTTTATGACGGCTTTGATAATGACTGTTGTGGGTCTTTTGGCGAGCAGATACATTCTAATAATTCTGGGAACTCCTCCGGAGGTAATGAAGGACGCCAAAACATATATGGATATAATCTTTATTGGTCTCGTTTCCATTTTCGGCTATAACGGACTCAGCGCGATAATGAGGGGAGTCGGCGATTCCAAGACACCTCTGTATTTGCTAATTGTATCGAGCCTGATAAATGTTGTCCTCGATCTATTGTTCGTGCTGGTATTCAAATGGGGAGTAGCTGGGGTCGCTTGGGCGACTGTAATCGCTCAGACAGTGTCTTTCGCCTTGGGCGTCATCGTGCTCAATCTGAAAATTCCTATCCTCGCACTCAGGATAAGGAATTGTGGATTCGACAAAAAAATTTTTACGGAGAGCTTGAAAATCGGATTGCCATCCGGCGCACAGCAGATGTTCGTATCGCTCGGAATGATGGCCCTCACCAGAATAGTCAACGGGTTTGGGACAAACGCTTTAACGGCTTTTACAGCCGCCGGAAGGGTGGACTCATTTGCGATGATGCCGGCCATGAACTTTTCAATGGCACTCTCGACTTTCACCGGCCAGAATATTGGCGCGGACAAGATGGACAGGGTGGCAAAAGGTCTGAAAAGCACCCTTTTGATGTCGATATTTTATTCTTTGGCTGTGACGCTGTTAATTTTTTTCAAGGGCGGAGACTTCATAAAGATCTTTAACACCGACCCGAATGTCGTCGAAATCGGAAGGGAATATCTCATCATAGTCAGCTCCTTCTACATAGCTTTTTCGGTTATGTTTGCTTCGAACGGTCTTTTGAGAGGCGCTGGAGACACATTGATACCCATGATAATCACCCTGTTTTCGCTCTGGGCTTTCAGAATTCCCATTTCGTTTTTTTTGTCGAGGTTTATGGGGACTTCAGGAATCTGGTGGGGGATTCCGGTGGCGTGGTGCCTTGGGGCTGTCGCCTCGCTGGGATATTACTCCCGGGGTAAATGGAAGAAAAGGATTGCAATAAGAAGTTTTGATAAGCAAAAAGTGGCGGAGCAAGAGATAATAAACGAAGTTGAATGCGAAGATTTTGAAAAAAAAGAGTTCAGGCCATGAGAATTGACGTTAAACCTTTGGAAAACCAGGGGGTAATGTGAAAAATGAATCCATTTCAATTATCGGCGCCGGTTTCGCTGGGCTTTCCGCGGGAATATACGCGCAGATAAACGGGTACAAGACACGAATTTTAGAAGCGCACACTCTTCCCGGAGGACTCTGCACCGCATGGAAGCGCGGGGATTTTGTAATTGACGGGTGCGTCCACTGGCTTGTTGGTTCTTCTCCCAAAAGCGGCATGTATAAGCTTTGGGAAGAGGTTGGAATAGTCCCTGGCAGGGATTTCTTTTACGCTGAAGAATACATGAGATACGAAAGCAAGGACGGCAGGACAGTGATTTTCTACTCTGACGTAGATAAGTTTGAGAAACACCTGCTCGAATTTTCTCCAGGGGATGAAAAACCCATAAAAGAATTCACAGAGGGAATCCGCATGTGCCTGGGTTTCGACAGACCATCTGACACAGCTCATTTTATTGTGAAAATTTTTCAAAAAATCAGAATGGGGCTTTTTTTTATTGCCAACGGAAGAAAGTTAAAAAACTGGATGAACATAACAACGGATGAATTTGTTCAAAGATTTAAAGACCCTGTTCTCAGAGAAGCGTTTCTTCAGATCTGGATAACTGATTTTTCGATGTTTTTCATGCTTTTCACCTTCGCGTTTCTTCATAACAAAAACGCCGGTTACCCCATAGGCGGGTCAATGCCTCTTTCAAAAGCGCTTGAAAAAAAATACAGGGAACTTGGCGGAGAGATTCTATATGGAAAGAAAGTTGAAAAAATCCTGACAGTAAAAGACAGGGCGACTGGAGTAAAACTCGCCGACGGAACCGAGTATTGCTCGGACATCGTCGTCTCGGCGGCAGACGGTTATTCGACGATATTCAAGATGCTCGAAGGTAAATACGCCGATGAAAAAACCAGAACACCCTACGAAAAATGGAAAATCTTTCCGTCTCTTGTCTACGTCGCGGTAGGTGTCAACATGACATTCGAAAAAGAGCCGAAAACAGTGTCCGGTATTTGTTTCGAGCTGGAAGAGCCCGTTGAGATCGCCGACTGGAAAACAAAAAATCTCACCGTCCATATTTTCAACCAGGATTCTTCCCTGGCTCCTCAGGGTAAAACTGTACTGACGGTGATGATACCGAGCGGCTATGATTACTGGGTCGATATTTCAAAGGATCAAGAAAAATACAGGCATCAAAAAGAAAAGATAAACAATAATATATTGGAAATTCTTGAAAAAAGATTTCCTGGACTGAAAGAAAAGGTCGAGATGACGGATGTTTCAACGCCTCTGACTTTCGAACGCTACACTGGGAACTGGAAAGGCAGTTTCGAGGGGTGGCTGATTACGCCGGAAAATTCAAACGTCATCATGAAACCCATGAACCAGACCCTGCCCAGCCTTGAGAATTTCTATATGTGCGGTCAATGGGTGGAACCCGGAGGGGGTCTTCCGACGGGTGTCATGTCGGCAAGACGGCTTTTAAAGAAAATCTGTAAGAAAAGCGGAAAAAAGTTCACCGCGTTTGTCAGGTGATTTTTGGAATGCAAGGAGCCGGTTTAAAATGAAAATCATCAACTCTATACTGGACGGGCTTGAAAAAGGAGGAAATGTCAAATCTGCCAAGGAGAGGTCCTCTTTGGACAGGAGTCATAAGCAGGAGAGGCGGTATAAAGCTGATAAATATGGTCGGGATGCTAAAAACCAAACGGTTTATACCAATGACCTTTGTTGGTTTTCTTTTTCGGAGGGAAAATGAAACAATGGTACGAAAAGCTGTTTGAAAATTACGGCGATAAATACGACAGAGAGATTTTTACAAGCGGAACAATCGGTGAATGCGATTTCATAGAAAAAGAGATAAACTTCAACAAATCTCTGAATATATTAGACGTAGGCTGCGGAACCGGTAGACATTCCATCGAGTTGACAAGAAGAGGCTACATGGTCAAAGGAATTGACCTCTCCGAATCAATGCTCGATAAAGCACGGGAAAAGGCGGTAAGGGCTGGCTTGACAATAGATTTTTCAAAAAATGATGCAAGAAACCTTCCTTTTAATTCCGAATTTGACCTCGCGATAATGCTCTGCGAGGGTGGATTTCCTCTCATGGAGACCGACGAGATGAATTATGAGATCCTGAAAAGTGTGACGAAAGCTCTGAAAGAAAACGCAAAGTTTGTTTTTACGACACTTAACGGACTTTTCCCGCTGTACCATTCAGTAGAGAAGTTCTGTGCGGAAAATTCTGCTGAGGGAAATGCTACTTACAGGAGCAACTCTTTCGACCTGATGACTTTTAGAGACAGAAATATAACCGAGCTCGAAAACGATGAAGGCGAGAAAATAAAATTGGACTGCAACGAAAGATATTATGTACCTTGTGAGATAACCTGGCTTTTACAATCTCTTGGATATAGTGAAATTGAAATTTTCGGTGCAAAAATTGGGGCTTTTTCGAGAGATGACAAACTGACGACTGAAGATTTCGAAATGCTCGTGATAGCAGAAAGGCGTGATGTTATTCAAGAACATTCATAAAATTCTTAAAGTAAGAATTTTTGGTAAAGTTTTAGAATTCTTTTAAGGCGATAAGTTTTATCTTTCAAAGCAAGGATCTTGGGTCGCCGGGTTTGTTGATGAAATACGGGATTCATATCTTTAAAGAATACTCGAAAACACTGATTAATAAAACGGCTGCAAAAACCCAGAATGATCCGTCTTTATTTGGCATGTTTAACCTGATTTATGACGGAAAACTTTTAGCGGACAGATACGTGTCTCTGACTAGATTCAAAAAACATTCTTAAAAAGGCAAATCTCAATGGATGAAGGAGGTGAATGTGAAACTTTACAACGAACTGTCGGCTTGGTGGCCTGTTCTTTCAGCTCCGGAGGATTACGAGGAGGAATCAAGCCTTTATGTCAGAATTATTGAAAAATACAAAAAAGATATAAAAACAGCAATCGAACTTGGAAGCGGCGGGGGAAACAACGCCTCCCATCTGAAAAAACTATACACCATGACTTTGGTCGATATGTCTCTGGGGATGATAGAAGTCAGCAAAACACTCAACCCCGAATGCAGGCATTTTGAAGGAGACATGAGGTCTGTGAGGTTAGGTGAAAAATTTGACCTTGTGTTCATACACGATGCAATAATGTACATGACGACAGAGGAAGACCTGTTCAGAACATTTATTACTGCAAAAGAACACATGAAAGATGAGGGCGTTCTCTTCATCGCCCCCGATTACTTCAAGGAGACTTTCAAACCCTTCACAAGCCACGGCGGACACGACAGAAAAGAAAGAAGTATGAGATATTTGGAATGGACCTGCGACAAGAACCCTCATGACACTCTAATTGAGACGTATTTTGCCTATATATTAAAAAACGAAAAAGGAGAAATAAGTTTCGAGGACGACATTTCGATAAACGGAATTTTCTCAAAAAATACATGGCAGATCCTCCTTGAAAAGGTAGGTTTTAAAGTCTTTTTTGAGAGCATAGAACACTCAGAAATCGAATCGGGACAGTACATCGGAATTGTCGGGTTGATGGATGGATAGTTTAAAAGTTCAAGCCCTTCTAAATCCATATCCACCTATGTAGAAAAAGGGCTTGTAAGTCGCTTGAATAATTGCTTATGGCAGATGAATTGAAAATATCTTTGAATTTGCGCATTATATAAAATGTATTTTAGAGGTTTACGATTTAAGGGTTTGGATTTTTTTAATGTTTGGAATGTTTTTTTCTTACTTGCTTCGGTAAATTGGCCTATTCCACCGAGAGTAAATAAAGATGACATCAAAGAAAAACAAACAACAAAGTTCATGAAATCAAGCGATTTACAACGCACAAAGTCAGTTTTTAGGCAAGCAAAAAAAATTGTATTATCCAGCATATATTTTAAGCGGGAATATTAAAGACATAAATTTGTTATATGGAAAGAAAAGGATGTTTAAAGTTCAGCTAATGTTAAAAGACGGCAGCAGAGGAGAAGCTTTTTCCTTCTATATTTGAATTGAGCTTTTCATAAAACTTGACAGCAGTATAATCAGATGTTATGATGTTGTATACATTTGATGGTTTTTCACTTTAAAAAAGTCTTTAACTTTTCAACAAATTTCTGTTTTAAATGGAATGAACGATTCGACTCGTAATTCCAATATATTTAGTGCTTTACGCATGAACACGCCGAAGGCATTTCGGCGACGGAGCTTGACTATAAGATGTTTTTTATCCCATGTAGCAAAGAGAAAGGAGTAAAAAATGACGGAAATAAATATATACGATCCGAAAAACAAACCAGATAAAGGTCAAAAACAAAAAATTGTCGATTTTCTGTATGAAAACCTGGAAAAATTTGGAGATCCGAAACCCGCAATTGAAAAAGCCGTGGATTACGCCTTGAAAAACATCGAATCTTTCGGAGGTTTTGTCCTCTCGTATAATTCAGGAGAGAATATTTTTGGCGCGGTTGTCGTCAACAGGACAGGGATGAAAGACTACATTCCTGAAAACATTCTCGTATACATCGCGACCAAAAAAGAAGAAAGAGGAAAAGGAATCGGCAAGAAACTGATGAAAAAAACAATTGAAATAGCCGAAGGCAGTATCAAGCTACATGTCGAACCTGATAACCCAGCTAGGTTTTTGTATGAAGGATTTGGCTTTACGAACAAATACCTCGAGATGAGATTGACAAAATAAAACATGGCAAAAATCACTTTAGACCGAACAAAGCTCAGAGAGAATTACAGCTTTCTGTATAAACTGTTCAAAAAACAAGGCATACAATGGGCGGTTGTGACAAAACTACTCTGCGGAAACAGGGATTTTCTCGAAGAAGTATTAAAATTAGAGCCTTTCCAAACCTGCGACTCGAGACTATCGAGCCTGAAGACGATAAAGAGCATAAATCCAAAAATAGAGACAATATACATAAAGCCGCCTCCGCAAAAATCGATCCAAAATGTTGTAAAATACGCGGATATAAGCCTTAACACAGAATTGAAAACAGTCGAAATGCTTTCAGAAGAAGCGGTCAGACAGAAAAAAAAGCATAAAATCATTATTATGATAGAGATGGGAGAGTTGAGAGAAGGTGTTATGAGAGACAGGCTGATAGATTTTTATGAGAGGATTTTCAGATTGCCTAATATAGAAGTCACTGGGGTTGGGACAAATCTCGCCTGCCTGAATGGAGTCCTTCCAAACCACGATAAATTGATACAGCTCAGTCTTTATAAACAGCTCATAGAGGCGAAGTTTGGTAAAAAAATTCCCCTTGTCTCGGGGGGGTCTTCGGTGACTATTCCCCTGATATTCAAAAACCTTTTGCCAAAGGGCATAAACCATTTCAGGGTAGGAGAAACACTTTTCATCGGAACAGATGTATACAATGATGAAAAGATGAATGGTCTTAACACCGACATATTCAAGCTTCACTGTGAGATAATCGAGTTAAAGAAAAAACCGAGTGTGCCGACAGGTGAAATGGGGACAAATCTTGAAGGACACACACCTTGTTTCGATGAAAACGAGAAAAGTCGGGATTCTTTCAGGGCGATAATAGACGTGGGCATTCTCGATGTGGAGATAAACCATATTTTTCCCGTTGATACTAATTATTCAATAATAGGCGCGAGTTCAGATATGTTCGTGATAGACATCAAAGACAATCCGAAAAATCTTAAAACCGGCGACTATCTTCAATTCTACCTGGACTACCTCGGAGTATTAAGGGTTATGAATTCGAAATTCATTGAAAAGAAAATTGAATAAAAAATATTTTTGTAATAATCCTGTTCTGAAAATATAATTACCTGAAAGAGGGATCCAATGGAAAGAGTTAGATCTGTAGCCGTAATAGGAAATTACCTGCCCAGAATGTGCGGCATCGCAACATTTACGACCGATTTGGTCAGCGCATTGTCATCCAAGGGGATTGACTGCTGGGCGATCGCGATGAACGACAGACCGGAAGGATACAGATACCCAAAGGAAGTCCGATTCGAAATAAACCAGAACAAATCAAGCGAATATGTTCTCGCCTCGGATTACCTGAACATAAGCCAGATTGACGCTGTTTCGCTTCAGCATGAATACGGGATTTTCGGGGGGGAATACGGCTCTTACATCGTATCTCTGATAAAGAGGCTGAGGATGCCCGTCGTGACGACACTTCACACAGTTCTAAAAGAGCCTGTTTCAACACAGAAAAAAATTCTCTCTGATATCGCGCGTTTTTCGGAGAAAATAATTGTCATGTCCGAAAACGCCAGCGATTTTCTCAAAGAAATATACGGTGTCCCGAAAGACAAGATTGTTTTGATCCATCACGGAATTCCCGACATGCCTTTTGTAGATCCGAATTATTACAAAGACCAATTCGGCGTCGAGGGCAGAAAAGTTATTTTGACATTCGGTTTACTATCTCCCAACAAGGGAATCGAATACATGATAGATGCCATGCCGAAAATAATGGAAAAACATGCCGATGTCGTTTATGTAATCGTTGGAGCGACTCATCCTAACATAAAAAAGACGCATGGAGAAGAATACAGACAAAGCCTTGTAAGAAGGGCAAAAGCCGCGGGAGTTGACCAGAACATAATGTTTTTTAACCGGTTCGTTGAGAGAAATGAACTGTGCGAATTTTTGGGGGCATGCGACGTGTACGTAACCCCGTATTTATCCGAAGCTCAAATAGTCTCTGGAACCCTCGCTTACGCGATGGGTGTAGGCAAAGCGACGGTTTCGACTCCTTACTGGTACGCTGTCGAGATGATGTCCGAAGACAGGGGAGTTTTGGTAGGGTTTCGGGATTCCGAAGCCCTTGCTGAAGCCGTTTCCGGACTGCTCAGCGACGACATCAAGAGAAACGCCATGAGAAAACGAGCCTACACTTTTCTAAGAAGGGCCGTGTGGAGCCAGGTGGCTGTTGATTATTTAGCGATTTTAAACGGGGTTAAAAATGAGAGAATAGAAAATGCGAAAGTTATTTTCAGCACCAAAACCCTCGCGCAGGACAAAACGAGCCTTCCTGAAATCGATTTCAGGCACGTGATGCTGATGACCGACGACACGGGGATACTTCAGCACGCCACGTATTCCATTCCTGACTACGACCATGGTTATTGTGCCGACGACAACTCAAGAGGTTTGATAGCCTCCGTGATGGCTCAGAGTTTTACGCCTGAAGATCCGAAAATGCTGAACATGCAGAAAAAATTTCTCGCTTTTCTTAAACATTCTTTCAACGATAAAACGGGTTGGTTCAGAAATTTTATGTCTTTCGAAAGAAAATGGCTTGAAGAGAAGGGCTCTGAAGACAGTCAGGGAAGGGCAATATGGGGACTGGGAGTCTGCGCGGCTCTTTCCGGTGACAAAAGCTGTGTCGCCCTCAGCACGACCCTTTTTCACAGAGCAGTAGAGGTAATGTTGAAACTATCCCACCCCAGGGCAGTCTCTTTCGCTCTTGTTGGAATACACGCCTATCTCGCGAGGTTTTCTGGAGACAGCGAAATAAGAAGGGCGAGGGAGAAACTCGCCAATTATCTTTTTGAAAAGTTTAAAAAAAGACCCGACATGAATTGGCCTTGGTTCGACGACGAACTTTTTTACGCCAACGCGAAAATTCCTCAGGCTCTATTGCTCTCGGGGCAGTGGATGCAGAGAACAGATATGTCGAATATGGGTTTTGATCTCCTAAACTGGGTGATAGAATTACAGAGCGAAAAAAACTATTTTTCTCCCATTGGGAACAGGGGCTGGCTGAGAAAAGGAGGGAGTAAGGCAAATTTCGACCAGCAGCCAATAGAAGCTCAGGCTATGATCGAGACATGTCTTCTGGCGTACAATATGACTGGTGACGACAAATACAGCAACATGGCTCATCTTGCTTTTAACTGGTTTCTCGGACAAAATATTCTCAATGAGCCTCTTTACGATTTCGCTACAGGGGGATGCCGGGACGGACTCACCCCCGACGGTCCAAATATGAACCAGGGAGCAGAGTCGACTCTCGCCTGGCTTTTGTCCCTTCTGGCGATGCACGGTTTTAGCGCAGAACAGAACAAGATGCAATACACGGTTCCAATAGCTGAGTAAAGATTTGAAAAAAATCTTAGTTGAAAGAAAAGGATTGATACTTCAACCTTCCCACGAGAGAGTGTTGATAAGACCTTTTATTCCTGAAAATTCGGCAAGAAGAGAAAAAATAATCAGCAGAGTGATGAATCTATCTGAAAAAAGCACTTCTGAATTGCTCAAACAAATAATAGATGAATTTAAAACAAGGCACCAAGACATAAAAAGCGTCTTCAGAAAGAATTATGAAAATGTCCGAAGGTGGACGATAACCGACATGCCTCTCTCCGAAGACAGAGAACTTCTTATAGGGGCGTATTTCACGCAGGAATACTCGCTGGAATCCGCGGCTCTCTTCAACCCCTCGATTGTTCCGCATCCAAACCAAAAAAACCTTGCCAAAGGAAGCTTGAGATTTATACTGAGCTTGAGGGCGACAGGGGAAGGTCATATTTCTTCAATAGTTTTCAGAGAGGGTGTTATAACCGAAAATTCTGAAATAACAATAAAAGACCCTACTCCTTTTGTCGATGAACCGGAGAGAATTCCTAATCAAATATACGAGAAAAATCTTTTTTCAAGAAAACTGGTTGAGTTGAATTTTTACAACGATTTCAGCAAAAACGTACTCTCTCAGTTGCCTGAAAATTTCACAATTTCGGAGCTTGATGAGAAGATTGAAAAAGCAAAGCACGGATTTCAAAGGTCGGGGGGAGACATAGAACTCACCGCCAGAAATCTTCTCGTTTTGGCCTATTCAAACTACGAGGTCACATTCGAAAAGGATCAAAAAACATCCGAAAAGGCAATTTTCCCGTTTTCACCGAGCCACAGCAACGGAATAGAAGACGCGCGGTTTGTAATGTTTTCCGAAGAGGACAATAATAATCTTTATTACGCGACATACACGGCTTTTGACGGAAAGACAATCCTCCCTCAACTCATAGAGACGGAAGATTTTGTTTCTTTCAAGTTCATTACATTGAACGGACCCGCGGCTAAAAACAAAGGACTTGCGCTTTTCCCAAAGAAAATAAACGGTCTTTATGCGATGCTCTCACGGCAGGACAACGAGAACCTTTTCCTGATGTATTCGGACAACATCCATTTTTGGTACGATCCGAAGATTTTAATGAAACCGACTTACTCCTGGGAATTTGTCCAGCTTGGAAATTGCGGGTCTCCAATTGAGACCGATCAGGGTTGGATCGTTCTTAGCCATGGCGTTGGTCCGATGAGAAAATACTGCATAGGAGCTTTTTTGCTGGACAAGGAAAATCCGGAAAAGGTCATTGGAAGGCTTAAATATCCTTTGTTAGAGCCCGGCGAAAACGAGAGGGAGGGATACGTTCCTAACGTAGTCTATACCTGCGGAGCGCTCATCCACAGAGAAAATTTAATCATACCGTACGCCATGTCGGATTACGCCACAGGCTTTGCGGTAGTCGAAGTCGAAAATCTCGTAAAAGCAATGACATCCGGCTGATGAAAGTCGCTGTACTCGCCCCGATAGCTTGGAGAACACCTCCCCGTCATTACGGACCTTGGGAAAGGTTTTGCTCTCTGTTGACGGAAGAGCTCGTTTGTCTCGGATTGGATGTCACTTTGTTTGCCACGGGTGATTCAGTCACAAAAGCTAAACTTGAATGGGTTTGCCCGAGGGGATACGAAGAGGACAAAAGCATGGATGCCAAGGTCTGGGAGAGTATTCACATATCAAACTGCTTTGAAAAGGCTTCCGGTTTTGACTTAATACACAACAATTTCGACTTTTTGCCACTTACATATTCTAACCTCGTCAAGACGCCTGTTTTGACGACGATTCACGGATTTTCCTCGGATAAAATCTTAAGGGTATATGAAAAATATGACAGAACTAATTACTATGTCTCCATAAGCGATTCCGACAGATCCCCTCTTCTTCATTACGAGAAGACGATTCACCACGGAATAGACCTGGAAAATTTCACATTCAGAGAAAAACCCGGAGGTGACTATCTGCTTTATTTCGGCAGGTTCCACCGTGACAAAGGCGCCAGAGAGGCAATTGAGATATCCAAAACAACAGGTAAAAAACTGCTTATGGCGGGTATAGTCCAGGACAGAAACTATTTTGACGAGTTCGTCAGACCTTTTATCGCAGAAGGTAAAATAGAATTTCTGGGAAGCGTCGGGCCCGAACAGAGGGACAAATTGCTCGGCAATGCATTGGCGCTTCTTCATCCTATAAATTTCGACGAACCGTTCGGCTTTTCAGTGGTCGAAGCCATGGCTTGCGGAACACCAGTGATAGCGTTTAACAGGGGCAGTATGCCTGAAATAATTGAAGACGGCAGAACTGGTTTTCTTGTCTGTAATACAAAAGAAGCTTCTGATTCGGTGTTTAGGCTCGGTAGCATAAAAAGAGTTGAATGCAGGAAAGCAGCAGAGAAAAGGTTTTCACGCAGAAAAATGGCAGTTGAATACGTAGATGTCTATAAAAGAATATTTCTAAAGGGAAAGACCGATGAAAAGACAGACAATCAAAAGATTTGACGGCAACCCCATACTGACGAAAAAAGACGTTCCCTACGAGGTCGAAACCGTTCACAACGCGGGTGTAGTGAAGAGAAGAGATAAATACATCATGCTCTTCCGGTCACACAGAAGAAACGGCAGGTCAATCATAGGGATAGCCGACAGCTTGGACGGTTACCATTTCACGGTCAGGGAAAAACCTTTTATCGTCCCGGCTGTTGATGGCGTATTCGCAGAATACGAAGAATACGGAGTTGAGGACTGCAGGATAACCGAAATAGAAGGTGAATTCATCTTAACATACAGCGCTTATTCCAGGCACGGAGTCCGTGTAGTCCTCGCTAAGACCAGGGATTTCATTTCTCTTGAAAGGGTTTCCCTTATAACTCAGTCCGACTGCAGAAATGTGGTCGTGTTTCCTGAAAAATTCGGCAAAAAATTCGCGAGGCTTGACAGGCCACATTCAGAAATATCTCCGTGGTCAATTTGGATTTCTTATTCTCCCGACCTTGTCCACTGGGGAGATTCAAAAGTCGTTATGAAACCTGGGCGTTACAGATGGGATGAACTGAAAATCGGACCCGGAGCGCCGCCTATTAAAACCAAACGCGGATGGCTGAGTATTTATCACGGCGTTTTCAAGACAATGGACGGAGCTATATACAGACTCGGTGCGGCACTGCACGACGCCGCGGATCCGTCCAAAATATTGGGCGTGTCTGATGACTGGATTTTACAGCCCGAGGATCCTTGGGAGATGACGGGTTATGTCCACAACGTAGTCTTCACTTGCGGGGCTGTCCCCGAAGAAGACGGATCGCTCAAAATATACTGGGGAGGCGCGGACACAGTCATGTGCGCGGGAGAGGCGGCGATAGAAGAAATCGTCGAAATGTGCCTTGAGAACCCGAGGAAAATGGACGATTGACCTTTCAAAAGAAACCATTGAAATGCTATTGTTTTAATAACTTCACCGTTATAGGAAAAGTTAATATTTTCTGGAACATGTCCTCTTATAAACCCAAAATAACAAGAATACAATTGCCGGGTACGAAAAATAGTACAAATTTGGAATGCGAAGAAAACACCTGTAAGGAAATTGACGATCTAGGTTGCAAGATGCAGGTACTCCTCAAGGGATCGGACGTAAGTTTTGACCAGACCTTGCTCGACATGAGCAGGTGTTCGGAATTTCAGAAGAAAGTTCTTGCCATAGAAAGCTTGACTCCGAGAGGTTTTGTGACTACATACGGCTGTTTAGCCAGAAAAATCGGCTTGCCCAGAAGTGCCAGAGCAGTCGGCAACGCGCTTAAAAACAATCCTTTTCCAATTGTCATTCCATGCCACAGAACAGTCATGTCCGACGGGTCTGTGGGCGGCTACCAGGGAGGAAAGAAAATGAAAAGAAGGCTTATCGAAATGGAAGGGGTGGATTTCGATCTCAAAAACAGAGTTGTCCTCAAAAATTTCATGTATGACATCACAAGTAATTGAAAACATCACGGAAGACGACGAAAAAGCGCTCGGACTCATGCAGCCCAGTGAATGGGGCGACATCGTGCCTTTGTTCAAGTTCTACGCTTCGAAAGAATTCTGCCGGCCTCTGGCAATTAGGGAAAATTCACAGATTGTAGGTGTAGGCACGGCGATATTCTTCGAAAAGACGGCCTGGCTCGCGCATATCATTGTCCGAGAGGACAAAAGAAACAAAGGGTTTGGGAAAAAAATACTCGACGATCTTCTTGAAACGACATTTGGTTGCGAGAGCGTCTCTCTCATCGCCACGGAGCTGGGTCTTCCTCTTTATGAAAAAGCAGGATTTCGTGAAGTTACGGAATATGTTGTTTTGGAATCCGAAAAAGCGACAGGACATACGGATTCAGCCCCCTACGTAAGGCGGTTGTCGCGGGATGACATAAAAGGCGTTCTCGCATTGGACGAAAAAATATCCGGTGAAAAAAGAAGCGAGCTTCTTTTGGAGAAACTCTGCGGAGGGATTGTGCATAAACCAGAAAATCATCTCAGGGGATATTTTCTTCCCGGCCTTGGAGAGGGATTGATATTTGCTGAGGACGATGAAGCCGGAGAGCACCTTATGAAATACAGGATGTCTGTTGAAAAAAAGGCGGTTCTTCCCCGAGACAACGTCAAGGGTATTGATTGTCTCGCCAGCTACGGGTTTTCCAAGAAGAAAAGAGTTAAAAGAATGATCTACGGAAAGGAATTTCCGTGGCACCCGGAAATGGTCTGGAACAGAATAGGAGGAAACTTCGGATGAGAGACGGCATAAATATTGTTCTACCCCACTCGTTAGAAAGCAGAAGAGTTGAATTTGAGAATTATTTGGACAAAGCCTGCAAAAGATTGAGTGTTTTTGCTGAGCGTCATGGATGGGAAAGACATGTAAAAATTCCTTTTATGAAGGAAGTCAGAATTTTTGATGACAAAAAGATTTTCAATTCTCAACTATTGACTTTATCGGGTATGGAGACAGAAATTGAACTGCCGGACACGTATTGCGCGGCTCTTGAAAAAGAGATTCTGATTGCGGTTACACCGGAATATTACGCCGAAGCTTACCCCGAAGGTGTTGAAGAAGCGGGTTATGAAAAACTTTTAACTCATGAGATGGCGCACAGACTGCACATAAGAATATTAAACGGAGACGAAGATGCGATGGGTCCTGTCTGGTTTTTTGAAGGTTTTGCGATCTTTGCCGCCCAACAGCTTAAAGATGACTCTATGGTTTTGTCGAAAGACGACATAAAAAATATCGTCGAAAATCCCCAAAGAGGCAGTTACAAGTATTATTCTCGCGTAATGGAGGTTTTTTTGAAAAAATGCCCACTCCGAGAACTTGTTTTCAGGGCGGGTGAACCTGGTTTCAACAGGTGGGTTAAAGATAATCTAATCAGCCAGTTATAAAATAAATATTCTTTGTTTCGCCCAAGAGAATATGCAAAAAGGGCTGTCGTTGATTTGACAGCCCCGTTGCTTTGAAAACTTTATCTGATTATAAGCGCTTTTTCTGTGATTTCTATATCGCCTGAGTTTATCCTGACGAATAGAACTCCTTCGGAGGAGGGGGTTATGCTTATCGTGTTTTGTCCAGATAGGTTCTGATAGTTGTAGTCCCCGACCATTCTTCCGGTCGCGTCGAAAACTTTAACGCTCATGTCCTGTCCGGCGGTGAAACTGTATTTTATCGTAATGTCCCTCGAATTGCCGAGGACGGAAACAGTGCCGACTGATGTCGAGATTGCCGGTTCCTCGACTGAATTAGGCTGGACAACGACGGTTTTGACTGTGTTTGAATAATTTCCCCAGCCCCTTGTGTTGTGACCTCTGACTCGGAAATAATTTTCGCCGAGGGGTAGGGTCGAAGGCGTGTATGAAGTGTCGTATATGACGCTGTCGAGAACTTCAATCTGGCTGAAGCTGGCCACAGGCGATATGTCGTCAACATAAAAATTATCATGGAGGGTGTTGTCGTCGGTTATTGTCCTGAACCTGAAATAGACGGCTTTCCCCTCCCATTGACTTAAAGAATATTTCTTTTGTGTCCATGTCTGTTGGCTGCCGGAGTATCTCGTGTCGAGCTGAATCCATTCTCTCTCGTCTTCTGAGACTTCGACTATAGTTACGTCGTAGTCGTTTTCTGAGTAATTCCAAAACCAGAAGGAAAATGTGTCGTTGGGCTGGACGATGTATGGGTATTTGGTCTGGGCGGTGTTTGCGATGTTGTCCTGTGAACCTGAATAAAGGCTGTAAGTCCCCGCGTGCTTTTTCGATGTGCTCTGCGTGAAGCCTGTAAGGATCCAGTTTGAAGTTCCGGACTCTATCCCGTCCGCGGAATA
>JAFGON010000087.1 GCA_016926475.1 candidate division WOR-3 bacterium
CCCGAACCTTTGAAGATATGGACCAAGACAGAGGAAGGGGTTCTGGGAGCGCATATCTCGGCATTACTGCCCACCGGCGCAGACGCCGAGGTTTCGTACGAGCTTTCGAAGGTCAATCAGACCTCCAACATATATCAGGATGAAAACTACTACGAGGGCAATGTTTTCTTCTCACTGTCACAGCCCATTTTGGGAAATTTTCTTCCCCGAAATGAAATAAAATACTACGAAAGAAAATACGAGAGAGAGCTCAGAAATTTGGAAAGAACTGAAAGAAATGTTCTGTCGTCGCTTAGGGCTAATTACGTCGATTTATACATACTCCAGCGCTCATTCCAGACTTTCAGTTCAATGGAGAGCCTTGCGTCGAGACAGTACGGCGAACTTGAACACCTCTACAGAAGCGGTTATGTAGAAGAAGTTGAACTTCTCAGGGACCAGAGCAGACTCGGCCTGATAATACTTAAAAAACTCGAGACAGACTCAAAAATTTCAGAATGCATGGAGGAACTCACGCTTTTGATAGGAGAAGATTCTTTCATCGCTATCGAACCGGAAAAGCCTGACTTTGCAGGCAATATCATGCCTCTTGCGCAATATGAACTTGAAAATCTTGAAGATGACATTGAAGACGCGGTTTACCTTCTCGAAAAGGAAAAATCCAACACGGGTATCTCGCTCGATCTTTCCGGATACTACGGTTTAGACGGAAGGGACGAGGAGACTGTCGCCCTCTACGACGTTGAGGAGAACAGATGGGGAATCGCCGCCGGTATTACTGTGCCGATATTTCAGTTTTCAGACAGGGAGAGGATAAAGGCGCTCGAATATTCACTGTCGGCGCTCAGAGAGAGAAAAGCCGGAGCAGAGGAGGAGCTGGAAACGGAGAGAAGAAAAATCGAGACTGATGCCCAAAGACTCCTGGTCAGACTCGAAATTGCTAAAGCGACTTTCGGAGCGGCTGAAAAAGCGCTCTTGAGGACTCCGTGGGAGATGACTTCACCTTCCGAACAGCTCTCTTATCTGCAGGATTACACGGACGCGCTCGAAGCATACGGCGCCGTCCTCAAAGAATTGCTGGTTCTCGATCTTAATTTTGTGAATAAATAAATTTCGATTCGACCCTTTTTCAAGGAGGGGCTATGAAAAAAATCGCCGTTTTGGCTGTAATAATTATCATAGTGCTGATCGTCGCTTTTTTCGCCGTGAAGAAATTCATTTTCGACAAGAAAAACAATAATTCCGTAGAAGAGATAGAAACCGAAGAAATTCCGCCTCTTGAGGTCAAGGGCGCGATTGCCGACAAGGGTGACGTCGCCGAATGGGTGGAGACCCTGGGAAGGGTGGACGCGACAAAAAGGGTGGACTTCATAAGCCCCTCAAACACAGTCATAGAAAGACTCTATGTCGGGCAGGGAGACAGCGTCAGGTCGGGACAGGCGTTGGCTCAGCTCAGGTATTCAAGCGAGATGGCAAGCTATGAACAGGCGCTTTTCGACCTTGAAAAGGCGCGGACAAGGTTCGAGTACGGCCTCGAAACCGGCGACACCAACAGGAACCTCTTGAGGATAAGCTCCGGTTTGGTCGACGCCGAAAGACAGTATGCCTCGATAGCGAGGACCGTCCAGGACCTCAACATAAGAGCGCCTTTCAGCGGAGTAGTCACTAACATCACGCTTGAAGCGGGGAGCAGTGTCCGGCAGGGCGAACTCGTTTTGTCTGTAATATCAGGCGGTGGGCTCATAGTCAGATCTTACGTCCCCCAGACAGAACTCTGGGGGCTCGGTATAGGCAACGGAGCAATCGTTTCGTCAGTCGAAGGCGACAGAAAGAGCGAAGGAACGATTGTTTCGGTTTCGCCCGTCGTCGACGAACAGGGTACCGGAGAAGCGGTTGTGTCGGTCGAAGGACAGTGGAAGGTCGGGGAGATAGTGTCCGTCGAAATTCAGAGCGAGGTCTATCCGCAAAGACTTCGTGTTCCATACGACGCCGTTTTGAACAGGCAGAACAAATTTTTAGTTTTTGTCGTCAGAGAAGGCAAGGCGAAATGGCAATGGGTGACCGTAGGCGAGAGGGGAAGGGACTACATAGAAATATTGGAAGGGGTCCAGGAAGGCGACACGGTACTTGTCGAGGGTCAGTTCACAATAGCCCACGACACAAAAGTTAAAGTTTTCTTTGAATGAAGTTCATTCAATTTTTTACCCAAAGACCCGTTCTGACAACGATGCTCTACACGGCTCTCGCCGTTCTCGGTGTTATATCACTTTTCAACCTTCCTTTCGAACTTCTTCCTGATATAAGAAAACCTGAATACTCGGTTGTCTGCAGGTATTCAGGGGCGTCGCCGGAAATCGTCGAGCGCGAGATAACCGCCAACATAGAAGAAAGAGCTTATTCTGTCCGGGGGATTATGGACATAAGGTCGGTGTCGTCTGAGGGGCTGTCTATAGTCACTCTGTATTTTCACAGGGACACCGACATGAAAGCGGCGCTTCTCCAGCTACGCGAGAAAATGGACGAAGCTTACTGGTCTTTTCCCGAAGGCGCGGAAAGACCGA
Organism: candidate division WOR-3 bacterium; assembly: GCA_016926475.1. Classification (NCBI taxonomy): domain Bacteria; kingdom Pseudomonadati; phylum Caldifarciminota; species Caldifarciminota bacterium. Next base: position 2,562 of record JAFGON010000087.1, read on the forward strand.
CGATAATGACAACAGGTCCATCTTCCAGGCCTATAATGGGTGTATGGATTAAGGGTGAAAGAGAACTGATTGAAGGCGTGATATCGAGAAGGCTCGAACAGGTTCAGGGCGTCAGTGAAGCGAGAATTTTGGGCATTATGAAAAAGAAGATAAAAATAACCGTCGAACCGGACCTTCTTGACGCCTACGGAATCTCACCGGACGAAATCAGCACGGCAATACTATCATACAATATTTCCGCACCGTCCGGTCTCGTGAAGGACGGAAGTTACACGTTTCCGCTCAGGTTCGTCTCGACGACTTACGACGTCGAATCTGTAGAAAACATACCTCTCAAGGGCGGATTGTTCAAACTCAAAGACGTCGCGACGATAGAGGAGACAGAAGAAGACAGGGATTGCGCTGTCTTTTACAACGGTGAATTCGGATATTTCGCCGAGATATACAGGGACTGGAACACGAATTCCATAAGGGTATCTGACAGGGTGAGGGATTTAACTCGGATTCTTGAAGAGGAATACCCGGAGCTCGAGTTCAGGGTTTCCTACGACGACGCCGATTTCATTAAAAATTCGATCAGGGACATTGTTTTGACTCTTTTGATCGGAGGAGTCCTCGCTTTCGCTGTTTTGTTTGTCTTCACCGGTAACAAAAGGATACCGCTCATACTCTCGGTGTCCATGCCGCTTTCCATCGTGCCGGCATTTTTCGTGTTTTACATTTTCAAAATTTCCATAAACACTATGACTCTTGCTGGGCTGGCTCTCGCCATAGGAATGCTGGTCGATGCCTCGATAGTCGTCCTCGAAAACATAATAAGAAAGGGCGATTCGGTCGCAGGCGCGAGGGAAGTCGCCGTCGCGGTGATAACTTCAGTTTTGACGACAGTAGCGGTCTTTTTTCCGGTGGTCTACGTCCACGGAATCGCAGGTTCCATGCTTAAACCTTTGTCTTATTCGGTGATAATAACCCTGGCGCTTTCGCTTTTTGTAGCTTTCACGGTTCTGCCTCTTCTTTCGAAATCGATGAAAAAAGACCAGAACACTAAAATATATTCCGCGATAGAAAAAAAATTCGAAAAACTTTTAGACGGTTGCTACGAAAATAAAGCCGTTCTCTTTGTTGTGTTTGCTGTCTTTCTGGCGGTGGGATTGTCGGTGTTTTTTTTCATCAAAAAAGAGATGCTTCCCAGACTCGGCCAAGAGACTTTAATCGAATACGAACTACCGACCGGCACGGATATTTCAGAAACTGAAAAAGTGGGCCTTCGGTTTGCCCGGTATTTCAACTCGAAAAAAATCGAGAACCTCTTTCTGGCGGGTAAGACAGACCCCTTCGGCATTTCGGGACAAAACAGCGGGGTTATGAGGGTTAAAGCGTGGAATTCACCCGGGGATTTAGACAAAATATTCGGAGATTATTCCGGTTTGAATTACTCTTACAGAGATTATAATCCTGTGACTGCAGACTTTTCATCTCTCGGGACCATAACCCTTAGAGGATACTACGAAGAATCCGGTGAGGGTGAATTGGTGAAAGGTATGATACAAAATGCTTTTCCGAACGCCGTGTTCACATACAGCCAGAAGATAAGAACTATTAATATAACTCTCAGAGAAGACCTTCTTTCACTTTTCGGACACGACGCCGAAGATGTAGTGTCGAGGTTGAAGCTTTTTACGGGTGGAAGGGAGATATTAGACGTCGAGAGAGGCGAAGAAAATCTTGTTATCACACTCGAAGCGAGGGGGTCTCTGAGAGACCTGTCGCGTTTCAGGATAGGAAACCTTCCGCTAAAACTTTTTGCAAGGATAGACACGGTTGAGATAGACAAGGCGATTACAAGGTTCAACGGCAAGAGGTGCGTGGAAGCCACTCTCCCCTACGAAGCGGGGTTCAGAGATCCGTCTTTTCCTTTCAGGGCAGAACTTGGCGGTGAAGCTGAGGAATACAGAAAATCACAGACCAGCGTAGCGTTTGCATTTATAGTCGCCGCTTTTTTGGTGTTTCTCATTCTCGCCTCATTTTACGAGTCGTTTAAACTGCCGTTTCTGATCATGATAACAGTTCCGTTCGCCGCTTCGGGATTCTTTCTCAGCCTTATCTTGACCGGAACAAGTCTGAACGCCATGTCTCTAATAGGTCTTGTGGTTTTAGTCGGCATAGTAGTCAACAACGCCATAATCCTCGTCGACAAGGCGGAAAAGTTCAGAAAAGAGGGCGTTCCCTTACCCGGCAAAAAAGCCTCGGTGGAAAGACTCAGGGCAATACTGATGACAACTCTGACAACAGTTCTAGGGCTGCTTCCATTTTCGCTGGGCAATACTCTTCATTCACCTCTCGGCAGAGGAATAATCGGCGGTCTAATACTTTCAAGTTTTGTCTCCCTGCTTTTCATTCCTTTTGTCTATGATAGAGTTTTTCGTTAAAAGACCCGTAACACTTATTTCCGTATACGCGGTCATGACCGTATTAGGGGTTATTTCCCTAATCAACCTACCAGTGGAGTTATACCCAGACACCGAATACCCGACAATGAGCGTTTTTGTCAGCTGGCAGGACGCTTCTCCGGAACTCGTCGAGAGGGAGATAACAAGGAAAATCGAAAGCGAGGTTTTCAGGCTTCAGGGTGTAAGAAACGTATCTTCAAGGTCTGAAAGAGGGCAGAGCACGATAGAAATTGAGTTCGAGGCCTCGGTTGACGTAACATACCAGAAAGTTCTGCTGTCAGAAGCGCTTTCGGGCATCGAGTTTCCTATAGACGCGAGAGCTCCAGAGATTACCGAAAAATCTCCTGACGATCTAGAAAGCGGATACCCGGTGGTGCTTTCAGTATCTGGCCCTTACGAACTAATGGAGATGGGTGAAAAGGCGAGAGAAATCGAGGAACAACTTGAAAGGGTGGACGGGGTCAAGAATATATTGGTCTACGGCGACCCTGAAAAAGAAATTAGAGTGGAGATTTTCGACCCCAGATTTTCTCCCTATTCAGTATTGTCAGAGTTCATTAAAGAAGATGTTTCTGCGGGAAGAATCAGAACCAGCGGAACTTCGATTCCAGTAACGGTCGAAGATCGCAAATACCCGCAGACCATGTACGTATATGGAAGGGATATTTCTAAAATTGCGCTCGTCAGTTACGGAATAAGGGACCCGTATTATCTGAGCAGGATCAATGGAAATCCGGTTATAACCCTGAACATTGAAAAAAGAAACGACATCGGCCTTCTTGACTTCAGCAGAAACGTGAGAAAAGCCGTCGCGGACATAGAAATCAACGGAGATGTGACGGTAGATTTCGAAAGGGATGAAGCAGACGACATAAGGGAAAACATAAAAAAAATCTCGATATTAGGGATTATTGCCCTAATCGGAGTGTCTCTGTCCTTTCTTTTCACTATGAAAAACTTTTTTTCGGTGTTTCTTTTCTTCCTGACTATTGCGTTTTCGACCCTTCTGACTTTCATTTGTGTATATTTTTCGAAACTTTCACTGAACGTATTCACACTGAGCGGCATAGCACTCGGCTTCGGCATGGTCGTTGACAATTCGATAATAGTCCTTGAAAACATTTTGAGACACAATGAAGAAGGGGAAGAAAATCCTCTTGTCGCCGGCGCGAAAGAAGTATTCCTGCCTGTCATAGCCTCGACTTTCACGACCATTGTAGTATTCGTTCCTTTTCTCTTTTTTCAGGGGACTTCGCGACAGCTCTATGTTCCTTTCGCACTTTCCGCTTCTTTCAGCCTTCTCTCTTCGATTTTCGTCGCCTTCACTTTGGTGCCGATTCTTTCAGGGCGGATAAAACCGAAGACGACGTACAGGCCTCGGTTTTACCTCTGGACACTGAGAAAAATGCTCAAAATTAGATGGGTTGTCATGCCGCTTGCCGTTTTGCTGATACTTTCAGGGGGGTGGATTTTCAAGGAAAAGGTCAGAAAAGGCGCCGCTTTCAGGTACGGCGAAGAGGACAGGCTCTACGTCAGGATACATTTGCCAAGTGGAAGCGACAAATCCGAAGTTCTTAAAATCGCAGGCGACTTCGAGGAAAAAATTCTGGAGGAGACCGGTTACGAGAAATTTTTCACACTTATTTTAAGCAACATGATCATTCTTGAAATTGACTACGAGGAACCGTGCCAGCCAGCTTACGCCCTGAAAGAGAAACTTCAGAGGTTCGCTGTCAACTTCGCCAACTGCAGGATTGTCATTATCGGTATGGGGGATCCGTTTTTCACAGGCGGAGGGGGCGGAGGTTTTCCGCAGTTTTCTTTGAAGGGATACGACTATTACAGGCTCAACCAGTACGCCGAAGCAGTTAGGCTAAAACTTCTTCAAAACCCGAGAATAGAAAACGTAGATTTGAACGCGTCTTTTTACGGCAGGGGCGCGCAGAAGGAATTTATTGTCTCTCCAAACAGAGTCATGCCGCTATACGGCTTCAATCCGGCCGTAGTAGCCAACGCACTGAGGAAAAAGGTGACCTCGTATCTTGTGACGGAAGAGGACAGGTTTGTTTTGAACATTTTCACAGACAGTTTGCTGAGAAAAGAAGACCTCCTGACACTGCGAGTTCAGTCCGGTTTTGAGTTGAGAGACCTTTGTTCACTCAGCGAAGTCGTTTATCCCCCCGTAATAGAACGAGAAAACCAACAGTACACAAAAATGATCTCCTACGACTACCAGGGACCTTACAAACAGGCCGAGGGGTTCAGACAGGCTTTCATGTCATCGGTACACCTTCCCGAAGGTTTTGAACTCGGAGACGTCGAGTTTTACATGGAAGAGGAAGTCCTTAAAAAGAAAGAAATAATAATAGCGATAGCGCTTTCTCTTTTTCTTCTGTTGGCTGTGCTGTCCAGCCTTTATGAATCGCTTAGAAAACCTGTTCTGATTCTCGTCGTACTTCCGCTTTCATTTTTCGGCGTCGCATTAATTTATTGGATTTTCAAAAAGGAATTCGACGCCAGTGCTTTTGTCGGATTGATACTTCTTCTGGGGATAGCGGTCAATGACGGGATAGTTCTGATTGATCATTTGACGAGGGGGAAAATGCAGGATGCAGACGAAATAATAAATAGATGCGGACACAGGTTCAGGCCGATTGTGATAACAACTGTGACAACACTCCTGGGGCTGATACCATTTATATTTTCGAAACAGGATATATACGTCCTGTCAAAGCTTTCGATTTCCTGCGCGGGAGGGCTTGTCTTTTCGACGCTCGGAAGTCTTTTTATACTGCCTGTGTTCTACTACACGTTTTTCGGCAGAAGAAAATCGTCGAGCTGAGAAAATAAAATTGCTAAAACGAAGAGAACAAAGATAATTTCTACCACGACTGGTAATTCGCTGAAAGCGATTTAGCATAGCCGGAGATACTAAATTATCTTCTACACAAAAGGTTTTTATTTGCCTTCGGCAAATTTGCCAAGGAAAACAAGAGAAGGAAGTAAAACTTTCTAACTTCGCAGTTTATGTCTTTTTTACTGTTGACAAATCTTAAGGACTAATGTGTTTTCCATGTGAGAGGCTACAATGATTGTATTTTAATATTTACCGAAGTCTTTTTAACCCTTTTTTATTATTTTTTACCACGAATTCTTTTCCTTGATATTTCCATAATCAAAGAAAAATTCCCAATATCAAGAGCTGGCATTATATATCAGTGAACCAACAAGCATTTCCTTGTGAAAGTTTTATCGTCATATATCATTTGGTAAAAATAGACTCCAGGTTCTGTCGAAATAGCATCCCAGACAACGGAATGTACACCTGCAGATTCGTACCTGTTCATAAGAGTCGTGATTTCCTGTCCGGCGGCGTTATAAATTTTTATGATCACTCCTGATGGTTCTATACAATTATAAGTGATAATTGTCTTTTCTGTGAAAGGATTAGGATAATTTTGGAGGTGAGGTGTATTTGCTGGTATTGAAATCAGACCTTCTTCAACTCCCGTCTCGTTGAGAAAAGCTCCATAGACATCGCCATCGGATAAATTCATGTCCACCCTTGTCCCGACAACCAGAAATTTATTCCCGCCGAAACCTGATCCACCTACGGGAATTTTATTGTCTATCGAATCAAAAATGACAAATGGTTGTCCAATGGGGTCGCCTGATGGAGTCCAAAATCTTCCGAGGAGCTGACGGTCATTTATTTGAGTCCATGTTATTAGATAGTTGTTACCGTCAAAAGAAACAAAAGGCATAAGTGGGGTTTCTGTCGAGTCACAGATTATTATCGTCTGTTCAACCGTTCCTGAAGTCGTGACAAATCTGCCGACAAGCCACCATGGTGATAATGTATCCTGTGCTTCGTGCTGACAAACCAGGTATCTGTTTCCGTCAAAAGCGGTTGATGTAGGGTTATCACTAAGATATGGACCATTGTCAATTATAAAATTGTTACCTACTAATGTTCCATTCTTGCTTATGAATTGACCATGGATATCGCTGTCGTAGCCTGAAATTCTTACAACCCATACTGCAAGGTAATTTACTCCGTCAAAGGCAACAGAAGTGCTCCTTGATGGACTTTGGGTGATCTGTATTTGGCTCCCGATAAGACTTCCATTTCTGCTAACCCTCTGACCATATAAGACAGAGTCTGTTCCGACAAATATCACCATATATGTTGTGTCACAAAAGCATAGAGAAAAATCAGGATGGTTATCTGGGAGCGGTCCCGAAGCTATGGTGAAAAAAGAACCCACAAGATTACCCAATGTATCTATGAGTTGACCGTTGACATCTCCAGTTGAATCTCTCCAAACGAGCAGATATTTAAAGCCGTCTGAAGCGACCAACACGCCTGGATGAAAAAGCCCTTGTTTACCAACGGAGATTCTTTCACCGACGAGATTTGACGGGGGCGCGACCCTCTGTGCTGTTACACTGTAAGGGCTGATGCTGTCGCCGAGAATGGCGACAATGCCGTTATTCCCTGTCGCCCAGGCTGCACTTATGGAAGCTGCCGTATCAGGACCGACTGCAATAGGGAATGACTGTGACAGGAGATTTGCCGGCACGAGCAAAACTCCAAAAAAAATATTGAGAAAGGTCACAAGTTTTCTCAGCATGGTGATACCTCCTTGTTATTTTTTTTGATGGAGAAAGATATTGAGGGAAAAAATCAACTGATTTTTTTTCGTTATGGAAAATAATTTCTTTTGAAATATGCCTTTGCAAAAGCTCATTGCAATAGAGAGGTTGTAAATTTAGATTTATTTTTTGGATGTTTTCCCAGCAGTCCCATTTGCCAAAAAGCAGAGACTCCATTTTAAAATCACACTTTCGGTTCCTTATATTATACTCCGAAATGCAAGGGTGTAGTATGAAGGTGTAAATAAAACACTTTTTAAATATTTTTACGGGTATGTTTTGTGCATTCACCGGAATCATTATCATGCGGGGGAAGGCTTGTCTTTTCGAAAGTAAAAAAGGGTTAAGCTGAAAAAATAGATTTTTACCACGACTGCTAATTCGCTGAAAGCGATTTATCATAACCAAAGACAATGTGAAAATCATTTTATTTTCTTAATCTTAAAAACTTAATGCAATGTTTTCAACGAATCCGTGGGCAAATACCTTAGTTAATTAATAATTTCAATCTATCTGTATTTATTCCAGAGTTTTTTCAATCCTCCAGAAATCCCGATTTGTTATGATTTTTACTATTTTTTGAGGTATTTGAATTTCGCCGCAAAAACACTTTGACTAGTTTTCGATTTTGCTGATTTTCTCAAGTTTTTTTTAAATTGTCCGGAATTCTGCTTGTCAGGATTTTGTTCATTTTTACATCCCGTACTGCATTGAAATACAATAGAAAGGAGGTGCCATCTCTTGTATATACTTCTTTGTTATTGAGATGTAAAATATCACAATTGAGTTTCAACTCAAAAAAAGGAATAAATTGGAGTGCTTTGATCGACAATGGACAAGTCAATAACCGAACGATTTTCCCGTGTATTTGACTATCCCTCAAAGTTATTTTTCTTCATTTTATTATTGAGTTTTTCAGGATGCGTAATGAGGGATAAATGGATTACCGTGGACTGCAGGGTTTACGAGTGGACTCTGTACGACGAAATGAAAATTAGTCGGTTCTTTTACGGTGTCGACTCTCTCGTGCGTGGAGATTCCCTAGCGCCTGTTGAAAGTGCTTTCGCGTGCGTCCTTATAGAAGGTGATCTGGAGAAAATTTCTGAGATAAACCCCGATTCTGTGTACAAAAGAGGATTCACCGATTCGACCGGATTCCTTCATATATTCGGAGCCGCTACCGCGGGAATTTACGATATATGCATCTTAGTCGGAAAGGACGGATACCAAAACGCGTCGATAATCGCAAAAGATCCACCTGACTCTTCACATAAACATGTTATTTCAGTCATTATTGCAGAGGAATGAAATTGCTTAAAAACCTCTGAAGCGAGGGAAAAACCGACGACATGAACAGGTCAGATTCAGAAGACAAAGATTTTTCCTTGTGGACGAAA
>JAFGON010000088.1 GCA_016926475.1 candidate division WOR-3 bacterium
GTTCCCCTCCTCGGCTCCCGTCAGCTCTTCGTAAAATCTGAAAGAAAAATCGTTTACAGCGCTTACTGTCCCCTCCGTGCCGATTTCAGGCAGGTTCAGGCCAATTATTTGCGCCTCGATATATCCATAAGCCAGGATAAACATCGCTGTAAAGATTGTTTTAACATATTTTGACATAACTCCTCCTTCAACTGTTTTACTTAATTTTATCTTAAAATATTCCATTAATAATGTTAAATTTCCCTCTGAAAAAACAAATAGGATTGAAAATGTTCGACAGATATAATACTATTTAAAAAAATATCCAATTTTATAGAGGAGAAGAAATGAAGTATATTTTCCCGGCTTTCATGATAGTTTATGGAGTATTTCATTTATTGTCGTTGTTTGTAAAATATCCTGGGATTCTCGGTCACCTCTTTGACTCCGATAAAATTCTGGGCATCTTCATTTTTTTTCCAGAAAAGATACGGTCCGCAATGAGTAAAATAGTCATAGGGTTTCTTTCAATTGGTCTTGGAATTTTTCTTTTTGTAATTTTAAGCCGAACACCGTGACAAAATTTGTCCATAGTTATATTTTAATTTCAAAAACAAGGGGGGCGTGAATGATTGCAGTATTTTCAATCGTCTTGATGATTTCTTCTCTATCCACAGCAAGCGTCAATTCAAGGACTTTTCTACAAATCACAAGAGACGGCGTTGAATATGTTTCAAGACAAGAAAATTCACCCACCGCCGACAACAACTGCATTGCTTTGAGAAATCCGTCGTCGGGAGTTTTGTGGTCATACAGCGTCGCCAGCGGACTGACTGGCAAGACAACTGCTATCGGAAATGGAGCAAGCCAGGTCTTCGCTGGTACTTATTACGGCGGCGCCAAAATGTTCACCGGCACTGGCGGCAGCGGCACCCCTGTCTGGGAGACAACACAACCGGCCGTAGGAACCAATCAATACTGGCGCTACTGGTCATCTGGTGCCGCGGCTTCTGTGAATTCAGACATTTTTTTCTGCCTTTCGAGCTGGGAAGTATGGGACGATATGAAGACCCCAGGCTCTACAGCAGACGACACGCTCATTTCCGAAAACATTCAAATAGACAAGTTTAGCCATTCTTCCGCGACACCGCTTTGGACATTCGACACCTTAAACCACTTCATACAGGGTTCAATAGACGACCCCGGAAAATACGACCTGACAGACGACGGTTCAATGCTCGCTATCGCGGGGACCATAGGCGGACACCTCGCAGTGATGTTTTTCAGCGACACCTCACCTGTTCCCGTCATGATCTATGAAAACCCTTCTGTCGCCTATTCTCCGAGACAGATTCGGCTGACTTCCGACGGATCAAAGTGCATATTCAGTTGCGGGGCTGTTTTATACAGAATCGATGTCTTGACCGGCGCCCTCGAAGCTACCCACAACCTCGGCGCTTCGACTGACTGTTTCGGTGTCTCCGGTGACGGATCCATCGTCTCCTACGGCTTCACATCAGCGTATATCGCCCAGTGGAACGGCGTTTCTTATTCCGTGATACATTCATTCCCCGTGTCCGGATACTACGCGGGGGCTTCTGCGATAAGCGAGAACGGCAACTATGTGTATTTCGGTTTCTACAAAAACACCTACCTTTCAAACAGAATATACTGCTACGATGTTTCCCTTTCGTCTCTCGTCATGACTTATGATTACCCCACCGGAAGCGGAAGCAACCAAGACGTGGTTTCTTGGATGGAGTGTTCTGGTGACGGCATGAGGTTAATCGTCGGTTCTTGGGGATGTCAAACAGGAGGAGGCGACGAGATAGAAGTCTTTGACATTTCAAATCCAACCGCGCCTGTTTTTTCAATAAACACGCCGGGCTCGGTTTTCGACGTCACTATAACTCCCGACGGCCATTACATATCCGGAACGGGAAAACACGTCCACGCCAATACAATGGGTTCGGGAATTGACCTCTATTTCGCCGAAGTCGATCTTCTGTCTGTCGAAGAACAACCCCGTCTTCCAAACAATCCGATAGTCTCAGACCCCACGTTAATTAGGCTTCATGACGGCAGTGTTCGGTTTTCCTTCAGACTTGCATCCCCGACAGAAGTCACTATAGACTTATACGGAGTAAACGGAGGGAAAATATCCAACGTAGTCAATTCTCGTCTTGAAGCTGGAGAACACAGTTTCGTACTCGATCAGGATATATCCCACGGAGTTTATTTCCTCAAACTGTCTGCCGAAGAATTCTCTGTTTCAGAAAAATTTTTCGTTTTGGAATAGATCTTTAGGGATAAGGCGGATTCCGCCTTATCCCTAAATTCTCACTTTATACAGGTGATTCTCCTTGAAATCCGGATTTCGTTCTGCCTTATGGAAAGAAAATAACTTCCGGCAGGCAATTTTTCCCCTTCTATCCTGAAAGTATGTGAACCCGGTTCGAGTGAACCTTCGAAGACCATCTGCACTTTCCTGCCGTTGACGTCGTAGAGGTCAACAGAGACGTCTGAATGCACCCTCAACCCAAGTTTTAAGACAGAATATTCTTCAAAAGGTTCAGGCACAACACTTTCCACGAAAACACCCGTTTCAGGTTGCACCGGAGTTTCTTCGACAGTGCTGACAGGGATAAGCATTTTGAACATGGACATTCCGTGGGTTCCGGAGACCAAAAATCTCTGCCCGTCGTGAAGGTCTATGTCGAAGACCGGGCATATCGGATGATCCCCCACAACCATCCATGTATTTCCTCCGTCAACCGTGTAGTAAAGACCGAAATCCGTCCCGGCGTATAACCTTCCTGAAATCTGCGGATCAGGTATTATGTCATTGACCGGTATTTCACCCAAGTTTCCGCTTATGTCGGTCCAATTCAATCCGTAGTCCTGGGTGACAAAAATGTGCGGAAGATGCTCTCCTATCTTGTAACCTGAAAAGCTGACATAGCACTTGGCTGGATTTGAAAAATCGGCAGTCACGCGGGTACACCACCTGTCGGGAAGGTTCTGGGAGACCATCGTCCAGGAACTGCCTCCGTTCGTGGTAACCCAGACCCTGCTGTCGTCTGTTCCAGCCCATACCACAGAAGGGTTCACCTGAGACTGGCTTATAGTTGTTATGGTTCCGTATACGAGATTCCCGCTGCCGGAGCCTCCCGTCAAATCAGGGCTTATCGCGTTCCAGCTCGATCCTCCGTTTGTCGTCTTCCAGACTCTCTGGGCGCCGTAAAAAAGAACTTGATTGTCGTGTGGACTCATGACTACCGGCGTGCTCCAATTTGTCCTCTCTCCGTGGCTCGAATTCGTGAAAATAATGTCAAAACTATTTCCGCAATTCGTAGATTTCCCCAGGTACCCGTATTGCGCCTCGGCGTAAATGATGTTTGAGTTGTCGTAATCGACATTCGTGTAAAAACCATCGCCGTAGAAGAGTACATCCCAATCATCTAAATTCCCGGTCAACGTCCTCGGTGTGCTGTTGTCCTGCGTGCCGCCGTAGAGCCTTTGAGAGGTCAATTTGTCTATTGTTATCGCGTAGAACTGAGTTATCGGCAAATTTTCGAACTTCGTCCAAGAAGTTCCTCCGTTTAGAGAAACATACAGTCCTCCGTCGTTGCCCTCTACCATGAATTGAGGATTGGAAGGAGAGATGTACATCGCGTGATGGTCTACGTGCATGACGTCTCCGACAGTATTGAAATTGCTTCCGCCGTCAGAACTCTTCCACAGAGATACGTCGCCGATGTAAACGACGTCTGCGTTTGTAGGGCTTGTCCAGAGTTGCCCAAAATACCACCCGAAATTCGAAAAATTCGAAGGGCTTGGACTCTGAAGCCTCGAAGACCAGGTATTACCTCCGTCGGTCGTCCTCCATAAACCCAAAAAATCTCCCGGGTGATCCGTGTAAGAAGCGTAAACAATGTTCGGGTTTGAAGGGGCTATAGCGAGGCCAATCCTGCCGTTTGTAGCAGAATGCAATGGCAAGCCGTTTGTCATCTCCGTCCAATTATTGCCGCCGTCGGTCGACTTGTATATTCCGGTTCCAAGCCCTCCGACATTTCTGTAATCGGGTTTTCTTATCCTCTGCCACATGGCGGCGTATAAAATATTTGTGTTCTGGGGATTCATGACGACATCTACACATCCAGTCGTGTCGTTGATAAAAAGTTTCCTCTCCCAATTCATTCCGCCGTCTGTGCTCATGTATAGACCTCTTTCAGGGTTTACACCGAACAGCGAACCCATGGCTGCCACGTAAATTCTGTTCGAGTCGACAGGGCTGACGAGGATCCTGCCAATATGTCTTGAGTTTTCAAGACCTAAAAATTGCCATGTAACCCCTCCGTCGTTGCTGCGATAAACCCCTGTGCCCTCGTATGAGTCGCCGCTCGAGTTGGCTTCACCTGTTCCAAAATACAGTTTTTCAGGGTTTTGTGGGTCTAAAACTACATCTCCAACAGAAAGGCTCGGGACGTCTTCTGACACAAACTGCCAGGAATTTCCACCGTCAGTCGTCTTCCATATACCTCCAAGCGCTGCCCCCGCGTAAATTATATTCGTGTTGGAAGGGTGCACCGCCACAGAAGTGATCCTCCCTCCAACATTTACAGGTCCAGCTTGGGTGACCGTGAAATATTCAGAATTTGCGGTTGCTTCTCTTAGATCTACCGCCCTTTCAAGAGCCTGAATATACTGTTCATGGGGAATTTGATCGTAGGGGTAAGCTCTGGACAGGGTAAACCATTCTGTAGGTTTTTTGCTTGTGTCGCCCCCTCTCATCCTTTTTTTGTAGACAGAAAATTCTTCGGGGGAGGTTTCGGCTATTCCTTCTTCATGTTCTTTTTGAACTGAATCTTTGACTATAAAAAAACCGACGACCATAACAGCAAAAGCGATGAAAAAAACCGATACAATTTTCAGCGGGTCTTTCATAGTTCCTTCCTTTTATTGAGTTGTAAAGTTTTACCAGAAAATTCATGGAGTTCTGTCATACAAAATTGGCCCCATTATCTTCTTGAGGGTGTTTTGTCCATGCTCATTTGATACCACAAAAATCCGAAAATGCCATCAACAATTGCCGTGAAAATCGTTCAAGACAAAAAAAATAATTTACAAATCCTGAAGACCCAATAATTATGGGTTAAACTTATCAATTGAAATTGGAGTCTAAATAGTTTAAAACTCTATAAAAATAAAATCGAGGTCTTAAGCATGAAAAAGAAAATATTCATATCCTTGTTATTCATACTGGCGTTTTTTGCCGTTGTTTTTGTCATCTTGGGTTTTTTGAAAAAAAGAAACGGAAACAACACAGAAATAATTACGGACCCAATAACCAGGGGCGATTTGGTGTCCGAAATAACCTCGACTGGAACCCTCGAAGCAGTCGGGACTGTTGAAGTGGGAACCCAGATATCCGGTGTCATAGAAGAAATAAGAGTCGATTTCAACTCCACAGTAAGAGAAGGAGAGACCCTCGCTGTTCTCGATTCGAGGAGTCTAAGGGCTTCGCTTTTGGAAGCTCAATCAAGTTATGAAAAAAGTCTTGTTCAAATGGAACAAGCCAAAAGGGAGCTTGAAAGGATAACAGAGCTATTTGAACAGAACCTCGTGTCACAACAGGAATACGACAACCAGGTCGATGCGCTTGAAATAGCCCGGAGCACGTTCAACCAGTCACAGGCTCAACTCTACAGGACAAAAATCAATTACGACTACACTGTAATAACCTCTCCCATAAGCGGTGTAGTGATATCGAGGAATGTCGATGAAGGTCAGACCGTAGCGGCAAGTCTCAACACCCCGACTCTGTTTAAAATAGCCAGCGACCTCGCAGACATGCAAATTGAGGCTCTTATAGACGAAACCGACATTGGCAGCATAAAGGAGGGTCAGAAAGTCGTCTTTGACGTGGACGCTTTCCCCGAAGACACTTTTGTGGGTGTCGTAAGTCAAGTCAGGCTTCAACCCGAACTCGTCCAGAACGTGGTCAAGTACGTTGTAATAGTAAAAGTTCAGAATCCCGACCTTAAACTCTTGCCCGGAATGACCGCGAACCTGACTGTGATAATCGACAGCAGAGAAGATGTTCTGTCCGTGATCAACGCTGCTTTTCTTTTTTCTCCCCCTCCGGAAGTTTTGGAAAACTTCGTCAACAGTTCTTCGGACTCCATGCAAACACCCGACATCAGGGCGAGAGGCAGAAATCCGGGGAGTTCTTCGCCGTCTTTCGGGACAATTTGGATAAAAAGAGGAGACCGGATAGAACCGGTAAAAGTAACAAGGGGTATGACTGACGGTTCGAGAACCGAAATTTCCGGAGAGGGTATTCAAGAGGGGGACTCTGTGGTTTTGAGCATTACAGACGGAGATTTTTCTTCCGGCGATTCACAGAGGAGCCCTTTCTTGCCTGGAGGAAGACGTTGAAGTGAAAGAAATAATCCTTCTAGATAAAGTCACAAAAATCTATAAGATGGGTGAAATGGAAGTCAAAGCGCTTGACGGAATCCACTTTTCAATGGATGAAGGGGATTTCGTGGCAGTCATGGGCGCCAGCGGCTCAGGAAAATCGACCATGATGAATATTTTAGGATGCCTCGACATACCGACAGGGGGAGAATATTTCCTCGACGACAAGCCGGTAAGCAGAATGAAAAAAGAAGAACTCGCACATCTCAGAAACCACAAATTAGGGTTTATCTTTCAGAGCTTCAATCTGCTTTCGCGAACTACAGCGCTGGACAACGTCGAACTTCCTCTATTTTACGGAAAACACATAAAAAGGAAGGAAAGACATGAAAAGGCCTTGAAAGCTCTCGATCTGGTCGGTCTTTCTTCAAGGCACAGACATTTTCCAAACCAACTGTCGGGTGGACAACAACAAAGAGTAGCCATAGCGAGAGCTCTCGTGACAAACCCTCTTGTAATACTCGCGGATGAACCGACGGGCAACCTCGACTCCACGACGAGCCAGGAGATAATGTCTCTTTTTACCGACCTCAACAAAATGGGCAAGACAATACTTCTCGTCACCCACGAACATGATATTTCGCAATGGGCGAAAAGAAAAATTGTCCTCAAAGACGGAAGAATAATATCAGACACACTGAACGGGGAGACCGATAAACAAAAATGAATCTCTACAGCGGATATAAAACGGCTTATAAAGCGCTTTTTAAAAACAAAACGAGGTCTTTTCTCACGACCCTTGGCATTGTCATAGGGGTTTCTTCGGTCATAACCATGCTCGCTATAGGGCAGGGTTCGAGCGACAGCATCAAAGACTCCATAAGAACAATGGGAACCAACGTCATCATGGTATTCCCCGCCGCTTCATCAAGAGGCGGGGTGAGACAAGACGTAGGCAGCTCAGTGAGTTTCAAAGAAGAACAAGTCAAGGATATCAAAGACAACTGCCCATCCGTCGCCATGGCTTCTCCCGTGATATTCAGCGGGGCTCAGACGGTTTCCGGTTCAAGCAACTGGCAGACGAGAATCTACGGGGTTTACAGCGAATATTCATACATACGGGACTACGAAGTCGAGTTTGGAAGTTTTTTCACCCCAGAAGACGACAGAAAATCAACAAAAGTCTGCGTCATAGGCAAAACGGTCTCTGACAATCTATTCGGAGCCAACGTCAATCCCGTCGGACAGACAATAAGGATAAACCGAATACCTTTTCGAATAGTCGGCGTCTTGGAGAGCAAAGGCGGCAGTATGATGGGTCAGGACCAGGACGACTTGATACTCGCCCCTTTTTCAACCGTCAAACAAAGAATTTTACCCATTGACTACATTCACTTGATATACGCTTCAGCGGTTTCCGAAAACGCAATAGACAGGGCGGTCACCGAAATCGAAAACGCCCTCACGCAGTCGATGAGAGTGGGTTCCAGACAAGAAAAACCTTTTAATGTTAGGACTCAGAGCGAAATAATCGAAATGGTTTCAAGCACCTCAAGAATTCTGATGATCCTTCTGGCGAGCATAGCGGTCATTTCGCTTATCGTCGGAGGCATAGGCATTATGAACATCATGCTCGTCTCAGTGACAGAGAGGACGAGGGAGATCGGATTGAGAATGGCTGTCGGAGCCACCGGAAGGGATATTCTCGCGCAGTTCCTTATAGAGGCAGTCCTTTTGAGCCTTATTGGAGGTTTAGCAGGAATCTTACTCGGCGTCAGCGCTTCTCTGACGCTTTCGAAAATACTCAACTGGCCGGTCGTCATAACTCCATATTCGATCATCCTGTCGTTTTCATTCGCCTCCCTCATAGGCATTTTCTTCGGTTGGTACCCGGCGAAAAAAGCTTCTTCCCTTATACCCATAGAAGCTCTTCGATACGAATAATTGCCACCTAATTGCTGTTATCCCGACAACCGATACTCCGCGTATGAGAGGTTTTTAAAAATATTTCGAGCCTTCTTTTTTTTATCAAATAAATTGAATCCTTGAATCCCTGAATCTGTTCTACAGGAGTTTGGATCAACCGGATATACATATCCAGAGCTACAAAAGCCGCTTCCAATGATTTTGTGTCTTCCCAAATCGCATAAAAAGCGCTTGCTTTTTTTTCGAGGGATCCAATCTTTTCTGCCAATTTCTTCATATTTTCTATTTTTTCTCCTGAGGGTGATTTTATGTATGAGATTCTCTGTTCTCTGAGATCCAAATCCTCCAACGATTTTCCTTCAAACACCTCTTTGGTGAGTTTACCCAATTCCTTCATAACTTCCAGCGCCTGCTCCGGTTTTTTCAAAGCGCAATAGATCTCGTATTTCATGTCCATCACCTCTAAACGTAATTCATTGAAATAATCTTTTCCAATAATTTTCTGTTCAGCCCTGAGCGCGTATTCGAGAGATTCTTGATGTTTTTCTTGAAATCTGTAAAAAGACGCGAGATTAATGAGCGCGAAGTATGCCGGCAGTTTGTAGCCAAACTCGAGCGCCAAATCCAGTGATTTTCTGAAAAGTTCTTCTGAGCTTTTATCATCTCCAAGAGCCTGATATACTCTTCCCAAGTTGTTGGATACATACATAACAGTGGCTTTATTGCCGATTTTTTTGGAAATTTCAAGAGCTTTTAGGTAGTATTCCAGACTGTTTTCCATATTGAGGTAAACTTCCGTGTATGTTAGAGCGATATTTGAATAAATTACTTCCAGCAGGTAAAGGTCTTCAGCTTCTTTGGCAATTTCAAGGGCTTTCAGGAGAATTTTCAAAACGTTTGACAGTCCTATTCCCTCCACCCTGCCGCAGAATATCGCTATGTTTGACAGAATATAGGCTTGGCTGACCTTTGCATCCGCTTTTTCGAAACAATCCAGGGCTTTTTTAAAATATTCAAGAGCGGTCTTTTCGTCGTTTATATCATGGTAGTAGATGCCAAAAAACTGCTGAATTTTCCCTTGAGTGATCAAGTCTGAAGAAATAGATTCGAGGCTCTCAATTCTTTTCAAAAATCCAAACATATCCTCCAATTTACCTCGGCTTTGGGCTATGGATGAAAGACAGATAAGACTTTGTGCTTTAATATCTTCCCATCCGTTCCCTTCGCTCTCATCAAGCGCCTGTATCGCGGATTCCTCGGCTGAAATCAGGTTTTCGGTGTTTCTCAAAAGTTCAGCTCTCCTGAGAGTGTTTCTGGTTTTCTCCCTGCCGAAAGGCAGGTATTTGTCGAGAGCTTTGTAAAATTTAATAGTATCCGAAGCTGATACAGCGTTTTCCGAAATTTTAAGGGCTCTTTTCAAATAGAGCGGAGCATTTTTTTGATCTTCCGCCAAGTCGTAATGGTAAGCAACAAAAGCGGTGTAACGATCGTCTCTGTTCAAAAGCTCAAAACTTTTCGCGGCTTCAAGGTGCAGCTTTCTCCTCTCGCTCAACAACTGCATCTCGTAGATCGAGTCCCTTATCAAAGCGTGTGAAAACATGTAAAAACCGGTTTTCGCGCCAGCCCATATCCCGTTTTTCTCTCCATCTTCAAGAGTTTTTACAAGATTCACCGACAATGCCATCTTTTCGAGTATTTCCACCTGAAAATCTCTTCCGATCACAGAAGCTTTGACGGCAACCCTTCTCAGGTCTTCGCCAAAACTGTCAAACCTCGAGACAAGCAATGCCCTAATGTCAGAAGGGATAGAGACTGTCTTTGAAGTCAGCCTGTATTCAGCGTCTAACATCCCGTTTTCTGTGAAATAACCCAGTATCTGTTTAATGTAGAAAGGGTTTCCTTCCGTCTTTTCATGCACGAACTCCATCGTCGTAAAAGGAATGTTCTCATTCCCAAAGAATTTTCTCATCATGTCGAACGAATCTTCTTTCTCAAAAGGTTCGAGTTTGACAGCCCTGAGACTTTCAAACCCTCTGAAAAGACCATCCTCTTCCCCTTCCCTCTGAGGTCTGGAAGCTACGACGACAATAAACGGAAATTCCTCGACGCCCTTGGTCAAAAATTTCAAAAAAGCGGCTGTCTCCGTGTCTATCCAGTGCGCATCATCTATAAACACGCCCAAAGGTTTTTTCATCGAGAGTCTCTTTATAAAAGCTTTTATAAAATAAAATAATTCGTCTTTCTTGTTTTTTAATCCCAACTGTCCATATGGGGATTTTTCAGTCTTTAGGCCCAACAAATCCGTGAAAAGATAGGCCATCTTCTCCTTTTCGGATTCGTCGGAAAAACCATCGACTCCAAAAATCCCATCTATACCTTGTCCTACTTTTAAAGCCTTTTCGCTCTCTCCTGCGACGTTTTCTAAGTTGAAGTAATCCTCCAAAAACTGCCGGATCGGATTCAAAGAATACCTGTAAATCTGGTCGCAAGCCATTGATACCCAGCGAATATCGGGGTTGTCCTCTGTAAGTTCTGAAACAAAATAACTCTTGCCGATTCCCGCTTCACCTTCGATTTTCAGGAAACCGCCGAATTTTTTAGACAGAATTGTATCTTTCAGTATTCTCAGAGTTTCTTCGAGTTGTCTTCTCCTGCCTACAAAACCGATCGCTTTTCTCTCTGTTTTTGTATTTTTTTTCTCTCCGACAACAGAATATATCTCTATGGGTTTTGTAAAACCCTTCATTTTCGACTTCTTGTACATTTCAAAGGTATACAAACTTTTCAATTTCTTGACCACGGAGTATTCGACAAATATCCTCGGCTCGGAAGGCAAATCCTTATCTTTGTATGCCATCAGCCGAGCCGCCAGGTTGACTTTCTCTCCTTGGCAAGTGTATTCAGCCCTTTCTTGACTTCCTGAAAACCCCGAAAAAGCCATCCCAAAAGTTATACCGGCGCAAATCATGAAATCCGGAATCTTTGAAGCGGTAAGAGTCATCTCGACCGCCCTCTCGCGCAACTTCTCCTTTCCCTCGGGGGCTCCGTAGAAAGCGAGTATAAACCCGCCCTTGTCACCGTAACTCACCCTGTTGAAATACCCGCCGGTCTGAAGGACGAGGCCAGTGACTTCGGATATTTTTTCCTTGAGATCTGCGGTTTCTCTGAACGACAAAAAAACACTCGCCACTTCCCTGAATTCACCTCTGAGAGATTCGTCCATCAGCCTTTTGGGAAAAAATCTCTCCGTGACGTCTTCTCGCGGAAGGCTTTCGACGTTCCGTCTCTCGTGAGGTTTCGGCCCATAAAAAGGAACGAAAACACCTTTTTCGACCTCTTTATAGTTTTCAGCCTTAAACCTGTTTTTGAATTCCAAATCCACAACCACGCTATTTTTCGGACAGAAGCCCTGGATTTTCCCCGCTGAATCAATGGGTTCACCCTTGAAATAATACGAGTTCTGCTTATCGTTCTCTATTATCCCCCACTCGATTTCACCGACCGAAAGGCCTGTTTTGACTGAAAGGTCAAACCTCCCCCACTTAGTTTCTTTAACGCCAGAACTTACAAAAAGAGAGCATATTTTCCCCCCGGTCAAAACGGCGTTTTCAAGATAATTTACGTCGGCACTGCTGAATATCGAGTAAAAAGCGTCACCTCCGAAAACCGAAACAAAACCTCCATATTCTCTTGTCTCTGAAATCGCGGGGGAAAATATTTCGTTTATCGTCAGTGTCAGAACTTCTATACCTTCATTCCCTCTGTCCATCAGCTTTTTTGTCATCTCTGTGAATCCTGATATATCGACAAACAAAACAGCCGCTCGAAGTTTTCCAGACCTCTTGCCTTCAAGATATTTTTTGGAAATGAAACTGGGTATCAGCTCTCGCATAGTCTACTTTTTATTATCACATCCTTCGCTTGTCAACAAAGATGGATCGTAAGATTACACTTATTTGCAGATCTTTTTTAAAAAACGGTTTCAACCGAAGACGTCAGAATTTTACCCCGTATCCGAAATATATGAAATTTCTCCTGTCGCCTTCTACGTTTATCGGTTTAAGATACCCGAGTTCTATGTCGTTTACCATAAGTATCAGTTCAGCCTCCGCGTTGAAATACAGGTGACCCGACTCCAGGTATCTTGAATTTTTATACGAATAGAAAATTTTCATTGCGGCGTTGGCACCGATTGTCCCCATTGGACGCATGAAAGCGCCGTATCCCAGACCGATTCCCGAAGCCCTCCAGCCGAGATTGGCGCAAAAAAACGGTCCTGAAATAGATTCAAAATGATACGGAGAAAATGTTCCGGTCCTCGGCAGGTATAAATTCAGTTCGGCGTTAATTCCGATTTTCTCGCTGTATGTCAGACCGACGTTGAACGGAACGAACCTGCGGGTTATGAATTGGCTTTCGTCTGGCACTTCTGATAATGCAGTTAGACAAAACAAAACAGAAAGAATTAGATTCATTTTTCATCCCCTTTTTCTTTTATTATATAAAATCTCTCGGTTTTATCCAACATTGAAATTTAAAGGGCTCAATAACACGAATTGAGAAACCCAACGTTTGAAATATTTCTTTTTTCCCAATACAATAAATGCCTAACCCAAACAAAGGGACAAAAAATGAAAATTAGCATTGTCTCCTATCTACTGTTTTTCCTGTCATTAAAGGTTTTGCCTCTCAACAGCATCGGCTTAGAAGACCTTCCCCTGCAGGACGGTTATTTCCGACTCAACGCTTCGACGTCCGCCGAACCTCTTCTCAGGTCGATTCTCTTTACGGTTCTTGACATTCCTTTCGAGTGGACGGGCGACCCCGGAGATTTTCGGACTATACTTCCTCTACAAGGTTCTGTGACGGACACTTCATATCTGAGGCTGATATCCAACATCTATGTCTCCGGAACACACAACGCATATACGGATCTGATTGTCGACAACGTCGATCTGATTTTGGTCGCGAGAAGTCCTTCGGAAGATGAACTCGAGGATGCCGGATTTAACGGCGTTGAATTCGAGGTTCATGTGGTCTCATACGACGCTTTCGTATTCTTGGCAAACAGTGACAACCCCTGTGAAAACCTGACCCTCGACCAGATAAGAGCGATATACTCTGGGAATATCTTACAATGGACGGATTTATTTGATTCGTTCAGGGGTGACTCCGAAATTCATCCATATCAAAGAGAACGTAATTCTGGCAGCCAGGAGCTGATGGAGGACCTCGTTATGGGGGATCTGGACATGATAGACGCCCCCGATATGATAGCCTACACCATGGCGGGTCCTTTCAACGCTCTGGAGTGCGATCGGCAGGGCATCGGGTACTCGGTGTTCTTCTACGCGCAGAACATTTCACCCAACGAGCGCATCAAACTCTTGGGCATCGAAGGGGTTTTTCCCACAAAGGAAACAATCCGAACGGAGGAATACCCCCTTACCACTGAAGTCTATGCAGTCATAAGAAAAGACACACCCGATGATCACCCCGCGAGAAACTTATTGAACTGGATTTTGTCCGAGGAAGGACAAAAAGCTGTCGCCGAGAGCGGATACGTCCCTTTGAATCGATGAGTTTTCAGAAATTAAATCTCTGAAAGCTCTTGAAGCTCTGAAAGCTCTGAAAAAAGTTTTCTAAAGAGAAAAGATATCTGTTATATTGCTATTTTACAAAAGGAGACCATATGTTTTTTGTGACGGTATTTTTGTTGTCCGGTCTGGGTTCTTCCTGGGGGCTACCCCAAAATTTTGAAGGCAAGAGCAGACCTGATTTTCAGTATCCCTCCGACAGCGTCATAACACACTCATACGACGTCCTGCACTACGACATAGACTTCAGCATCGAAAGCCAGTTCGATTCTATAGAAGGCAACACAACAATCACGTCAAGAGCAGAGCAGAACATCGACTCTATAGACATCCACTTCGGCATGAACATGTTCGTTGACAGCATCCTCGTAAACGGAGACGGCGCGTCTTATTTAAGAATAGCGGACACTATATACGTAAACGCTCCTACGACAATATTCATGGGTGACACTTTTACCGTTCAAACTTTTTACGCGGGAAAACCTTCCGCCGGTTTTTTTCACGGACACGGCGGTTTTTTCACACTTTCACAGGTCGAAGAAGCGGCAAAAAAATGGTTTCCCTGCTACGAATGGTGCTGGGATAAAGCGGATGACGGAGTTACGATGCATGTCGAAGTCCCCGACAGCATATACGCGGTCTGCAACGGTCTTTTGACCTCCATAGACACTCTATCCGGTGACCGGCTCAGGTTCAACTGGGACCACAACCACCCCATAGCCGCTTACCTTATCGCTGTCTCGGCTTATGATTACACAATGCTGGTAAGACTTCACAACGGCTACAACATAGTCTATTACGCACTGCCGGGATATGTGACTCAGGCACAGGCGATGCTCGATACGCTTGAAATTATTCTTTCTGTATATGACACGCTGATAGACACATATCCTTTCGCGGACGAAAAAATGGGAAATTACCAGATATCACTGCCTTCAGGAGCATACTGGTGCATGGAACACCAGACCTGCGTCCTCTACAGCCCATGGGGCTTTACAAACACGAACGTCCATTCGCACGAGACCGGACACATGTGGTGGGGAGACGAAGTCACCTGCATTAGCTACGCCCAGATGTTTTTGAATGAAGGGACAACTTCCTACTACGAAAGTTTTCCCCTTCTTGAAATATACGGAATTCAGGGATTTCTGAACAACATAATCTCCCAGAGGGAATCAGGATTAAACTATGACGACAATTATCATTACCCAATTATAAACAGCCCCGACCCTTTCGGGACAAACGTCTATGACAAAGGCGCGTGGTTTCACCACATGTTGAGGCACCTGATGGGTGATACACTCTATTTTCCCGCCATGAGGGAGTACTACCAGACCTACCGAGGCAAAAACGCCTCCGTCTCGGAGCTCATGTCCGTGATGGAAAATTTTTACGGGGATTCTCTTGGGTGGTTTTTTCATCAGTGGCTGGAGGAGACAGATTACCCTCTTTTACAGGCGGGTTGGAAACACATCGGGGGTGACCTCTACATATTTGTCTTTCAGGTTCAGACCAGCGGACCTTCTGTATTCAGAATACCAATTGAATTCGGAATATGGGAGGATGACTCCATGACTGTCGCGGGCCCCTACTGGATGGCAGATTCTTCAAATCTCGAGGTCGTTCTGACGGTCAAAAAACCCGATTCCGTCACCATAGATCCCCTGGTCAAACTCTACCATAGAATATACGGAATAATACCTTCAAACGGTGTTCTTCTCGTCGACGACGACGGAACGGGTAATTCTCAGGCTCAATACCTGACGGCATTCAACGATCTTAATATTTCTGTTTTAAATTGGAATGTCAGCCAAGAAGGCCTTCCCTCCGACACTTTATTGTACGTGACGAAAGCCGTTTTCTGGGTGACGGGCACAAGAGACAATCCTCTTACGTCGGACAGACGGGAAAAGATAAGATTTGCTCTTGAAAACGGGATTCCGGTCGCTATATTTTCTCCAAAAACACCGTCACAGCTCCAGGGGACAGCGTTTTTATCCGACACTCTTGGATTTACATATTCCGGCGGGACTACATCCGACACACTGTTTCAGGGTGTAACCGGAGACCCTATAGGCAAGGGTTGGCGGTGGTTCAACATACCAACACACAACAGCGCGACCCTCTCGCCCGTCGCAGGCAGCGGCACCGGGTGCATCCATTGGAACACAGGGAATTTTGGCGTTGTAAGAAGCGACAATTTTCAGTCGGTTTTCTCTTCCATAGACCTGCAGTATATCTACAACATGCAAGGATACTCCACAAAAATGCTCCTTATCGCCAATATCCTGAACTATTTCGGCATCGCGACTCCTGTAGCCGTCGAAGAGATAGCCGAAACTCCCGTCCGGATAAGCACCACAGCAATAGATGTCCGGTATCTCCCGGGCACCGGCATTTTCCTCCATGCCGCATCGCCTGTCCGGACAGACCTTTCCGTATACGACATAACCGGCAGAGAGGTGATGAGCTGGAACTTTGAAGGAGAACTCGAAGTCAGGTGGACAGGTCTGAGCAATGACGGCGCTGTTTTACCTTTCGGAAGGTATTTTGCGGTCCTTAAAGAAGGCGGAGTTCAAAAACAGATAATATTTCTGCAATAATCCATATAAAAAGAGCCGGAAGAAATTTTCTTCCGGCTCTTTCCTTGTTCTTCTCAACCCAATTTATTTTAAAGACACAAATTCAAACCTCAAAAAAATGTAAACTTTCCTTCAAAAGTCTTTTTTCCTGTATCTATCCTGTAAAAGTATGAACCGGACCTTATATTTCCGACTATTATTTCAATCCTTCCATCTTCCGAACCGATACTTTGAGGAACAATAATTTCTCTCCCGGAAACATCATATATATGCAATGAAAAATCACTCCTGTGATCCGCGACAAATGAGATTTTCACTGTTCCCAATGATATATTTTCAACTGTGATGCCGTCGTTGTAAGTTATAATGGGGTTCGGTTCTTCCTCGACACCCATGGCATAACCAAGAGAGTCTGTCTTGATTATATAGAAATCGGAACTCCCTGTTCCGTATGATGTTGTGCTCCCGCAGATGATAAAACCTCCGTCCTGGGTCTGTTCGACGTATCTTCCACTGTCAAGACCTCCTCCTCCGTATATAACTGTCCAGAGCGAATCCCCGTCCGTGTTGAATTTAGTCAGGAAAATGTCATTGTTGTAAGATCCCGTCACGACAACCCCCCCGTCACTGCAGGGTGCTAAATTTGTATAACCATCACCTTCTATTACCCAAATTATTTGTAAACTATCGTCAACCTTAATTATAGAATCTAAACCACTAAATGTATCAATAAATACATATTTCTGATCTGACAGCATTTCGATATCTGTATTAAATGCACTCAATGATTGTAATGAATTTACCGGATTTCCAAATGAATCAAACTTTATTAATGTTTTTGGGGGATTATAATACCTGTTTAGCGTAACTATAATTGAATGATCGCAGGTCTCAATAACTGATGAAAAAAATTGCTCGCTTGTAGCTGAATTTTGAACCCATAGTGAATCACCGTTATCGTTAATCTTCAAGAGAAATCCTTCGCAATCTCCGTATTGGGTGTTTCCTACTATCAAAAAACAGTCATCATCGGTTATATCAATATCAAACGGAAAATTTTTTATTATGTATGGATCAAAATTCAAAATATAATAGTTTACATTTCTATATATTGCGCCCGTTTCATTTATCCAATAAACACTCATTGGTATACTGTCGTAAGTGACAATTTTTGGAACATAAAAAACAAACCCGCTGTCCACTCCAATTTCAATGTCCAGGTTTATTTCATAACTAAAATAGTTGTATATCGAATCAGAGTATACCTTTGACCATATACTATCTCCGTATTCATTAAGGCGTATCAAACAAACATAATCATTAAGTTGGTAATCCCATCCAATAACGACATAACCGCCATCCTGAGTCTGTTTGATTGTTTGAGCAATTTCATTATAAGCATTTGTCCCATAAACCTTCGACCATGTTATTGTCTGTGTATGTATTGTAGAGATCAAGGAAAGGAAAATAAGTATAATAATTAAAACTTTCATCTCTCCCCCTTATCTTAAAACCATTATCTTTTTAGTATTTATAAAATCACCCGCTGTCATCCTGATAAAAAACATACCTGAAGAAACATCGCTTTCATTACAATCCCAATATACCCGGTAAATACCGGGTGATCTATTCATTGATTCTATATCAGAAACTTTTCTACCTGTTATGTCGAATACAGATATCTCGACTAAAACTTCTTCCCCCACGTGTAATGCCCAACTAATCAAGCATAAATATTGAAAGATTTTATTTGATATCAATATATCTTGAAGACAGAAAATAAAATGGTTTTAACTACCGAGAAAACATCACCAAAAATAATATTTCACCAATTTCGCTACATACTCTTGAAAAGAGACCGGATCGGTTCAAATATTCTGAAGGACAGATTTTATAAAAACTGCGAAGGGAATAATCCTTCCGCTTTTAATTTGCGCTTAAGAATCTATAAATTATATATCCAGCCTTATACCGCATGAAAAAAGATACATGGGTTCATATCCATCACTGAAATAGACGTTCAGCTCCGGGACTATTTTTATAAAAGAGCCCACACCTCCTCCAAGGACAAGACCTAAAGCGTTTTTGGGAATATAAGCGGTATCTTCAGCGAGTATATGAGTGGAGTTGGGTTGTTCATGAACAAACATCGCTTTTATACCTGTGTAAATATTGTCGTTTCCGGCGAGAGCCATTAAATACAGACCGTTTGTTCTAAAGCTTATCAACGCTCCCGCATCACCGGATACCATCACCGGTCTTTCAAGGAATCTGTATTTAACATCTGAAAACAAATTGAACTCTCCGCCTTCGTAGACCGTAGCTTTACAGCCGAAATCGAGATTGTGTTTCAACCCCGCTCTTGCGAAAACGTCAATACTTCCGGAGCCAAGCCTTGTCTCTCCGGAATCCTGAAAAACAAATTTGCTCCCCGCAATTACCACGGAGTAATCGCCTTTTTCAAGTGTTTTTGGCGACTGAAGGGTTGAATAAGTGACACATCCAGACAAAAAAAAACAAAATATTAAACTTGCATTTTTTAAAATATTAGTCATCTCAATTATTTTATCATAAATCAACAAAAAAAAGTGTGGTCTCAAGATTTTAACGCAACATCAGCTGGTTTTTCAAAAGCCATATATGTGCAATCCCAATCCAACACTTTTCTAGTTCTGCCATTAAGAGCCAATGAAGTTTACTTCATGTTTTCTTAGAGATTACCTTTTATAAAGCCACCAGTTTATTTCCTCTTGATTCTCTTCGCTCAATCTTTGAAAACAACAACAATGATACTTTTTAAAAAGTATCTGGAAGGGTTTTTCGTTCGAAAAACCCAGCGTTTGACACCTCGTTGTACTTATTCTATCATGTGAGTATTGCATTGAATTATTGAGCGGAAGTAACATTAAACCCGGAGAGAACATGAAAGACAAAGATGGGGTGACTTTCAAGGAAAAATTCAGTTATTCCTTTGACAACATAATGTCCAAAGGACCTGCCGCTCTCATAGGATGGCTTGCCATTCTCTCGGTTGTCATTGTTTTGATATTTTCCGTTCTTGTATATCTGACAAGGTCTGCGCCCGAAGGCGCGGGTTTCATAAAACTTGTCTGGATGAGCCTTCTGAGAACCCTTGACCCCGGGACTATGGGCGCTGACGAGGGCAGTCTTCTTTTCCTCCTATCCATGTTCGGTGTCACTCTCGGGGGTATATTCGTCATCAGCACCCTCATAGGTATTCTAACCACAGGGCTTGAATCCCGCTTGGATTCGATGAGAAAAGGAAGGTCGAAGATAATCGAAGCCAACCACACGGTCATACTCGGATGGTCAGAGCAGGTCTTCACTATTATCAAGGAACTTGTCATAGCGAACGAAAACCAAAAGAACTCCTGCATAGCCATTTTAGCCGATAAAGATAAAGTCGAGATGGAAGACGAGATAAGAATTAAAACGGGCAGCACAGGTAGGACGAAAATAGTTTGCAGAACAGGAAATCCGGCTGATCTTGCGGATCTGGAACTGATGAGGCTCAAGACTTCAAAATCTATTATTGTCCTGTCCCCGGACTGTGAAAATCCGGATTCCGAAGTTATAAAGACAATACTCGCTATTACTAACAACCCCCGCAGAAGGGAAGAGCCCTACCATGTGACGGCTCTTTTGAGAAATCCCGAAAACGTCGAAATCGCTAAAATGGTCGGTAAAGACGAAGTCGAGCTCGTCTTATCCGGCGAACTTATAGCGAGGATGATGGCACAGACCTGCCTGCAGTCGGGTCTCTCCATTGTCTATTATGAACTTCTCGATTTCGGGGGAGACGAAATATATTTCAAAGATGAACCCTCTCTTTATGGGAAAAAGTTTTCTGAAATTCTCCCACTTTACGAAGATTCAACGGTAATTGGTCTGTTTCCAAAAGACGGAAAACCTCTTTTAAACCCTCCCATGGACACCTTAATCCGAGAAGGAGACCAGATCGTCGCCATTTCAGAAGATGACGACACTGTCGTTCTTTCAGGAGTGGAAAAGCACGATGTCGTTGAAAGCGCTATTGTCGAGAAACACGATGAAGTCAAAAAATCTCAAAGAATACTTCTGATAGGGTGGAACTGGAGAGCTCCCATAATTATCAGGGAACTTGACAACTATCTCGCCCCGGGGTCCTTCATAGAAGTCGTGTACGACATTGAAAACAACGGAGTCGAAGACAGAATTTCCCAGCTAACCATGAAGAACACCACCTACAAGATCTCCAGAAACAAGACAACCGACAGAAAAGTTCTCGAAAGTCTCGACATTCCTTCTTTCAACCATGTCATACTTCTTTGTTACTCTGATCATCTCACGCCTCATGAAGCCGATTCACAGACTCTGATAACTCTTTTGCACATCAGAGAAATTTCTGAAAAGACGAAAAATTCTTTTTCTGTGGTCAGCGAAATGATAGATGTCAGAAACCGGAATCTCGCGGAAATAACCAAAGCGGACGATTTCATTATAAGCGACAACCTTATAAGCCTTCTGCTCTCTCAGATTTCCGAGAACAAGTACCTCAACGCGGTTTTTGAAGACCTCTTTGACCCTGAAGGTTCTGAAACTTACATTAAACCGGTTGAAAGATACGTAAAAACAGGCCTATCAATGGATTTTTACACCGTCGTAAAATCCGCTTCTCTCAAAAATGAAGTCGCGATAGGATACAGGCTCAAAAAACACTGGAACGACCCTGATAATGCTTACGGAATTGTAGTCAACCCGGACAAGTCTGACAGAATAACCTTTTCCGAAGGCGATAAGATAATCGTAATGGCGGAGGACTAAAACAATCATCAACTAGGAGGAAAGGTGAAAAAAATTATTATTACCTTGTTTCTGATTTCTCTCAACTCGTATGTGCTATCGGGTGAAATAAAAAACCCGCTCCCTGAGATTGTCGAGCTCCCGGAGATGACGGTCATTGGTTATCAGTCCATAATCAGTATGAACCATAATCTGATCACCGACCTCTGGATGAGATATCTCGCTAAGATGGGAGAAATACAGAACATGTCGGAAGTCAGGGCTACTCTAGGTGTATCCTATTGGGGCGAGCAAAAAGGCGATGATTACATATTCTTTCATCTCGTGGGAGCTCCGGTCTCCGATTTTTCTACAATCCCTCAGGGGATGACCTATTTGATAATCCCCACTCACAAATACGCTAAATTCACTCACGTTGGTCCTGTCTCGGATATAGGAAAAACCTACGAGTACATCTACGGGGAATGGCTCAACAGCGGCGATTACATGATGTCGGAAAAATGTTTCGAGATTGAATGGTACGACGAGAGATTCAACCCTGAAAGCCCTGAATCCGAGCTCGACATCTACATACCCATAGAATAAGTTTGTTGTTCGAGGGGCGATCCAAGGCTCGCCCCTTAATTTATTTCAAAACTCCTTTAAATAGCTGTTATCACATAACTAAATACTTTGGTATTTTTTATTTCCAGGTAGTAAAATGTATTATACCTATAAAAGGAGCCGTTATGAGGTTTCAACTATTTTTCTCCCCCTATTTTTAATATTTTAATCTTTCTTATTTTCAGAAAATGTTCTCGTATCCGTTGAATTGAACAACAAAAGTGAAATTTTAGAATAGGTTGAGTTGGGTATACCAACATACGAGTATATTGGTAACACAATCTTCACGGTTTTGGAAATGGATAAAGTGATTGAACTTTCTGGTCAAGGTTTCGAAATATCTGTCCTTGATGAAAATTCCTACCGAAAAATTTACGTTTTCACCGACGAAAATCTCTTTAGTCATACCGATGGAATTGACATTCTCTATAGCAATAAAGATTTTGTTCTTGCTGACATAACAAATCGAGGGACGGATTATTTCTTTTTGCAAAGGATACCCCACAGAATAATGAACCGAAATCCCATCCCTAAAAGATTTTGGGATAACCTTTTAAGGACGGCAGTTTACATGAACAACATCTCATGGGATCCTTATGTTCATTCCATTGTCGACCAGGTCAATACAGATTCAATAACATCTTACATTCAGAAACTCCCGGACTTCAGAACGAGACTTCGGAGAAACAGTTTTTGTCGAGGAAATACAGCTCCCAGTGACAATCCCATCGGTCGCAGTCCTGTCCGCGACGCCTAATTTCTTTTCAGCAGGGACTTACATTTACTATTCTATACCTCAAAACTGTAGAGCTAGCCTGAAAATCTACAACACCGCCGGCCAGCTCGTTGCTACTTTATTCGATGGAGAACTCGAATCTGGCAGTTACAGGATCTTTTGGGATTCAAGAGATGAAAGAAACGGTTTGGTCAAAAACGGTATATATTTTGTAAGACTCTCGGCTGGAGATCAGTCCCTTACGGTTAAAATGACTCTGGCGAGATGAGGGTTTTAAGATAAAGAAATTTCTACCACGAAGCAGAGACAAGCTGAATTGCATTCAGCTTGTCTCTTACACGAAGGAGGGAATCATTACTGATTCCCTCTACA
>JAFGON010000089.1 GCA_016926475.1 candidate division WOR-3 bacterium
GAAAAAAGACCAGTTGGGTCCTGAAAGAAAACGTTATACATGTTTTCTGCGCTGTTTTCTCGTCCGAGAATATCTCCTGAACGCTTAAAGAATCCTGACATTTTTATATTTCCGCTGTCACGCGGAAGGCTTTTTCCCGTTTTACAAAATCAAACATGGAAGGAGTGATTGGTGGGTAAAATCACGGGATTTTTCGCCTCAAAATGGGGTATAGTGTTGTCCGGTGGGATCATCGGGATAATCGCCGTGCTTCTGCAGAAATTCGGAAACCCACAGAACATGGGCGTCTGTGTCGCCTGCTTTGAACGGGACATAGCAGGTGCTCTTGGCCTTCACAGAAATCCTGCGGTTCAGTACATAAGGCCCGAAATTATCGGATTCGTCCTCGGATCTATGATATCGGCCCTTATTTTCAGGGAATTCAAACCGAGAAGCGGTTCTTCTCCTCTGGTAAGGTTTTTTCTCGGAATGTTCGCCATGATAGGCGCTCTCGTTTTTCTGGGATGTCCGTGGAGAGCATTTTTAAGGCTATCAGCAGGGGACGGAAACGCGGTTTCAGGAATCTTCGGATTGATTACGGGTGTTTCGACAGGCTCTTATTTTCTTAAAAAAGGTTTCTCTCTCGGTAGGAATATTAAAACATCCTGGGCGGGAGGTTTGATTTTTCCTCTTTTTATGATTTTACTCCTGGCTTTTTTAGCCTTCAAAGTTTCCTTTGGGGAAGGCGCCCCGATATTTTTCAGCGAAACCGGTCCTGGCTCAAAATACGCTCCTTTAATCTTGTCTCTCGGCGCGGGTCTTCTGATAGGTTTTCTTGCCCAGAGGTCGAGGTTCTGCACGATGGGAGCCGTAAGAGATGTGGTTCTCATAAGAGATTGGCATCTGATAAGCGGAGTCGGGGCTCTTGTGGTCGCGGCTTTTATTTTGAATATAGTTTTCAAGCAGTTTCATCCCGGATTTGCACTTCAGCCTGTTTCACACTCTTTTCATATTTGGAATTTCCTCGGCATGGCGCTTTCAGGGCTTGCTTTCGCTCTAGCAGGCGGTTGTCCAGGCAGGCAGTTGTTTCTTTCGGGAGAAGGAGACCAGGACGCAGGCTTGTTCGTCATGGGAATGATAGTAGGAGCGGGATTTTCACACAACTTCCTTATGGCGGCGTCTCCAGACAAGCTTAACGAAGCCGGTAACCTCGTAATCGGCGGGCCCGGTATCTTCGGCAAGTACGCTGTCGTTGCGGGTTTGATTTTTTGCGTGATTTTGGGCCTGACAATGAAAAATATCAGAGAAAAAAAAGGAGCATGAAATGGATGAAATCACTGTCGACGCGAGAGGGCTTTCATGTCCGCAGCCTGTCCTCGATACATTAAAAGCAATTGACTGTTACAAAAGCGGTTTCATCGAAGTTCTTGTAGACACGGCTACATCGAGGGATAACGTCAGGAGAGCGGCTGAAAAAAAAGGTTTTAAAGTCGAGATTGCCGAAGAAACGGAAAGGGATATATTTAAACTAAAGCTGTCCAGATAACATGAGCATAATCTATCTGGATAATTCGGCAACTTCATGGCCGAAACCGCGTGAAGTCACCAAAGCGATGAAATCCTTCATGGAGTATCCTGGTTCAAATTCATCAAGAGGTTCTCACAGAATGTCTATCGAATCCGGGAGGATGGTTTATGAATGCAGAGAAAAAATCGCTTTGTTATTCGGTCAAGCTGATCCTACGAAAGTCATTTTCACGAGCAACGCTACAGAAGCTGTCAACACGGTTCTGTACGGCGTACTCGGTGAAAACCAACATATAGTGACCACTTCCTTAGAACACAACGCAGTCATGAGACCCTTAAACCATCTCAGATCTTTAGGGAAATTGGAGTATTCGGTTGTCAGGGCATCCGAGAAGGGTGAAATAGACCCAAATGATTTCAAAAAATCAATATCGAAAAGAACGAAAATGTTTGTTGTCAACCACTGCTCTAACGTCATTGGTTCCCTCACGCCGGTTGAAGAAATAGGATATATAGCAAAGGAGAACGGGATTCTATTTCTTGTTGACGCCGCTCAGAGCGCCGGTGAATTCCAAATAGACTTAAAAAAAATGAACATTGATTTCTTGGCTTTGACTGGGCACAAAATGCTGTATGGACCGATGGGCACGGGAGCTCTCGTCCTGGGAGACAATGTTGATGAAATAAGACCTCTTAAAAGAGGGGGGACGGGAAGCTCTTCTTCCGAGGAGACGCAACCCGATTTCCTTCCCGACAGACTTGAAAGCGGAACGTTGAACGCAGTAGGAATAGCGGGTCTTCTCGCCGGTATTGACTGGATTCTAAATATTGGACAGGAAAAGATATATTCTACAATAAAGAAGAAGTTTTTAAAATTCATGGAATTGCTTGAGGATACACATACGATAGAAATTTTCAGGTCGTATTCCATTGAAAATCAGTCCGGGACGTTTTCTATAAGAATTAAAAACAGGGCGGTTAGCGACGTCGGCAGAATACTCGACGAAAAATACGGAATTATGTCGAGAGTCGGACTCCACTGCAGCCCATCATGCCACAAGACGATAGGCACGTATCCTCATGGCACCGTCAGGATTTCACCAAGTTATTTCACAGAAGAGGAAGAGATCCATAGAACTGTGAAGGCTTTGGATGAGATCGCAAAAGGGATTGAAAATGCCTGAAAACAAGGAATTCGGAGTAGTCCTGTTTTTCTCGGCCGCATCGGCTTTCAAGCTTGAAAAAAGGTTGAAGTCAAAAAACATATCTCATAAATTGATACCGGTTCCCAGGCATCTTGATTCTGACTGCGGAACAAGCCTCCGCTTTTTTTGGCAGGATTACGATTCTGTAGTAGAAGAAATAAAGACGGGAGAAATAGAAGTAAAAATTGTTTCGAAACTTTAATGAAAGGAGCCGAATGGACGAAAGAAAAAAAATATTCCTGACAAGCTTTTCGGAAAAGGCGGGTTGAGCTGCGAAAATAGGTCCGTGTGACCTAAAAGAACTGCTGTCGGAGCTTAATCTTTCTCTGGGACCTGAAGTGCTGGTCGGCTTAGAGAGCTCTGATGACGCCGGCGTCATTAAACTGGACGATGAAAGGGCTCTGGTTCAGACCGTGGATTTCA
Organism: candidate division WOR-3 bacterium; assembly: GCA_016926475.1. NCBI lineage: Bacteria > Pseudomonadati > Caldifarciminota > Caldifarciminota bacterium. Next base: position 3,135 of record JAFGON010000089.1, read on the forward strand.
TCACTCCCATAGTCGACGATCCATATTATTTCGGGAGAATAGCTGCGGCAAATTCCCTGAGCGATGTCTATGCGATGGGCGGAACACCTTTAACAGCGCTCAACATATGTCTTTTTCCGGTAACAAAACTCGAAAGTGAAAACCTGAAAAGAATATTGGCCGGAGCTCTGAGCGCCGTTGTTGAGGCGGGGGCATTTCTTGTTGGAGGGCACTCCATCGAAGACAAAGAGCTCAAATTCGGTCTTTCCGTAACAGGTATCGTTCACCCAAAAGGAATTTGGCGCAACAACACTCCTCAAAATGGAAACGGGTTGGTCCTGACGAAGCCTTTAGGAACAGGAATAATCTCGACAGCTATAAAAGCTGGAATGGCTGATGAAAAAGACGAAGCGGAAATAATCGTCTCCATGTCTTCTCTTAACAAAACCGCTTCTGAAGTAGCAAAAAAATATTCTCCGAGCGCCTGCACGGACGTCACGGGATTTGGTTTGATCGGTCATCTTTCTGAAATGATCTCTGGATCGGGGAAAGGAGCTTTGTTGAAATCTTCAGAAATTCCTTTGTTTTCTTCCGTTCTCGAACACGCTTCTTCAGGAATGATACCCGGCGGTGCCGGAGCAAACAAAAAAACTTTCGAATGTCGAGTGGATTGCTCAACGAAAATTGACGATCTTGTATATGATATTCTTTTCGATCCGCAGACTTCCGGTGGCCTTCTCCTGTCTGTCGCTGACCCAAACGGTTTTATAGAAGAATTAGCTTCAAAAGGAATAAAAGCATGGTCTATTGGGGAAATTAACGACAACTCCGAAAGAATAGAAATTAGATAAGTTTCGTCCTATTCTGTCCAGCCGTTGTGCTCGCTGTTGCCTCCCCACATAGCCCAACCCGTGTTGTCTTTATCCCCTGTGTCTATACAGAAAAGCTTGCCCAGTGTGGTGCCCCAGAAAACTTTTCCGTCCATTACGCTCGGCTGAAAAACGATTGGTTCACCGCAGTCGTGGCTCCAGATTACTTCTCCGGATTCAGCGTCAATACAGAATATTTCTCCTGAACTGCTTCCGACGAATATCTTACCGTTAACAATAGCCGGAGGGGTCAATGATCTTCCGTATTCGCAGGTGTCGTTGTTTTCGAATTCCCATATACTTTCGCCTGACAGAATGTCGTTTCTTCTCAAAAGGTTTCCTTGAGAACTGAAGAGGTCTGAATCGTAGACCACGGGTCTGGATCCCTGGTAAGACCATGCTCCGGAAACTGTGAAAACGCCGACATTTTGCTCTGCGAGCGAGAGATTCGCGGTCGAAGGAGCTGTCGAAAAACCGACCTGCGCGTCGAGATCAGCCTGCTGGCGAGCCGAAGCCGAAGTTCTGTCAGGGTTGAGATAGTCGGCTGTTATGTAGCTTATCTGTGTTTCGTTGAGCTGTTCTCCGGTTTCTTTTTCAAAATAACCGAAACCTTCGAACCTCTGTAAAATTCTCTCTCCTGTAGAATTTGTGATTTCTTCGTCCTGTCTCATGCTGGCGTATAACCTGTTACCGTCTATCCAGGGAGCTGAACTTGCGTTGTAGTTTTCCCTCCAGAGCTCGTGTCCGTCTTCAACGTCGTAGGAATAGACCATACCGTCAAAACTCGATAAATAAACCTCGTCCCCGGACACAACCGGAGCTGAAATTATGTCCGATACAATGCTCTTGCTCCAGATGTTTATGCCATTCATAAGGTCGAAACAAGCCAGAATATGCCCATTTGAACCTGGGTATGCCATGAAGACACGTCTTCCGGATATTGAGGGTTGGCTCATCAAAGGATCGCCAAGCCAATGGTGCCATAGATTTTTACCGTCTCTGGCTCTTAGCGCGTATATTATGCAGGACTCCGTGTTAAAAACCACTATCCCGTTTTTTACTACCGCCGCTGTTGGTCCGTCGTCTCCTGTGTGTACCGCCCATTTTATTTCTCCATTCTCCGCATCAATGGCGTAGAAAGAGTAGGAACCGAAACCGCCGCCGATGAAAAGTACTCCGTTTTCATAAGCCGGAGTAGCCAGAGGTAGACCTTCCGGAAGCTGAAGTGTCCATCCTTTCATGCCGTCTCTGGTTCTGAAAGTTAAAGGCAGGTATTCGGAGTATTCTTCTGGGTTTTTAACGACACATGGTTCCCCTTCGATTTCATAGTTTGGATCCTGGGTTTGGTAGTAAATTTGGTCTTGGATACTGAGCATAAGTTCTGTCATCTGGTTTTGTAAGGCAAAAATGCGGCAGAAAAAAAACAGAAAAGCCGTAGAGAAGACGCTTTTAATTGAAAATAGTGTTTTCATCTGTTCCTCCGGTTTATTTTGCACTTGTACTCTTTTTAGGGTGGAATTATTCCAGAAATTTTCAATAATAGCGATTTTCACGGTTTTGAATTCCGTGTTAATGCCTTTTTAAAACTTATAAGGAATTAAACTCCGAAACTATCAAGGGACAAAAGCCCTGAGCAGATAATCGAGTTCAACCTCTAGTTTTGAAAGATCTTTCGCAGTTTTGAAAACATAGGGGTGCACTATAGCGAAAACAGCTTTGGAAAAGAAATGACGGGAGAGTTCTACATCGAGGTCTTTTCTGAATTCACCGTTTCTTATTCCTTCGTTGATAATGTCAGAAAAAAGTGAAGAAGCGATTTCGTCGCTTTTTCGAAGAGTTTGAAGATTTCTTTCGGATATGTTTTCTTTTTCGAGCCTGTACTGTCGAAAACGGACAATCAAAAGGTGGTATTCGGGGTGTTTTTGAAAAGTTTTGTATTCATGAATCCCGTATGTTTTGAGCTTTTCATAACTGGATTTCATGTCCTTTATCATTTTGGAGTATTCTTTGTTTCCTTCGAGGAAAGCCTCGGCAATTATCGCCACGAGGATATCGGCTTTTCCTTTGAAATATGAATAAAGAGTTATTCTCGAGAACTCAGATTTTTTTGCGATCTCGCCGAGAGAGACGGCGTCGTAACCCTTTTTAAGAAAAAGTTCCTTCGCCGTCTCCAGCATGATTTCTCTTCTATTTTCAATTTCTCTCTGTTTTCTGTTCATATTTTCTTTTAACACTAATTATGCAGCATTTATCTGAGGAGTGCAATTTTCGTCGAGAGAAAATCTTCATCAGTTTTTAAAGTCAAAAAATACTGCCCGGAAGGAAAAGAGCGCATGTCAAAAATCAATTCCTGCAAACCAGGGCACAGGTTTCCTTGGAAAATGTTTTTGACTTGTCTTCCGCAGACGTCGAAAATTGAAACGCTGACCATGCAATTTGATTTCTGGAAGAAACTCACCTTGAAATTGCCGTTTAAAACACGGGCGCAAAGCAGAGATTCTGATCCGTTTAAGGGGTTTGTAGGTGTGAAGCTCTCTTCTATTCCTGTCGGGTAAAAAGGAGTTCCCTGAACCCATTTCACAGAGACCAGAGGAAAATTGTTTGAGTTGGGAGAGCAGTCAAAAATTGAATCTCCGTACCCCTCGTTCATTTTCCAGTAACCGGATAAACCCTGTTCTGTTCCGTTGAGATACAAAGACATGTTGTCGAGTATTTCCTGATGGGTCCTTGTTACATTCCAAAGACGGACTTCGTCAATTATTCCGTCAAATCTGAAATTGTTGCTCTGCAAAAGGCCAATCGAAAGGTTTGTGGAGGAGTTGTCGGCGATTTTTCCGGTAGGAGCCGGGTTGAAAGTCAAATTCTGCTCGACGCCGTTTATGTAGATTTTGACGGTACTGTCGGAAAAACTGTATGTCGCGGCAACGTGCTGCCAACCGTTGAGATTAATTGAGCTGTCCGGGGTCAAGGTTAAACTGTTCTGTCCTCCTTCGTGTTTCAGTTTAAAGCCAAGACAGTGGACTCCGTAGACGCCTTTGAAAAGTACAAGAGAGTAGTTGACTTTGTCGAGAATTGTCCCGTAACCCAGTGCAGAGTTTGACCCCCAGCCTGTTGGATAAATCCAGGCTTCGATGGTCAAGGAATCTGTAATATTGACACTTGGTGTGCCATCTCGTATCACAGAACTCAAAGTCGTTGAAAACTTCAACGCGCTCTCTCCGTCAAATGCGCTGATTAAGTCTTCGATGACGAAAGTGTCAGTCTCAAGATTGTTGGAAACGATAAGCGTGACTGTGTATGTCCCCGGAACAGTGTAGGAATGAGAAGGGTTTTCTTCATTTGAATCAATTGTGCCGTCGGAATCGAAATCCCAAGCCCAACTCAGCGCCTGAGGCTTGCAATACGACAAATCGGTGAAATTGACTGTAAGAGGTGCGTGTCCGGTGTTAATATCCACTTCGAAATCCGCTATGCAGAAAGAATTTAAACTTTCCCACCACCTCAAATGATGAGAAGCGGCTTCAGCGCTACCTCCTATTAGATCTAAGTCTCCGTCTGAATCCAGATCTGCGATGTCCAGGTCCAAAAGGTCCCATGCGTCAGTGCTTATTATATACTGTGAGAAATTCTGATAACCGTCGTTTTCAAAAAACACTGTCAAAGAAGCCGACCATCCGGTTGCGAAAATATCATAATCACCGTCATCATCGATATCGCAGATGATAGGAGTTCTAGGGCCTCCAAAACTTGTCCTCAGGGGATGGCAGGTGAAACTTTCGTTGCCGTCGTTTTCAAACCACCCTACAACTGCACTTGTCCCGCACGATCCGGCGACGAAATCCATGTCGCCATCCCCGTCTACGTCTCCTGCCTGGATTCTGTTTGGTTTAACCCATCCGTTGAATATTAAATGTCCCGTGAAGCTTTCGTTGCCGTCGTTTTCAAACCACCATATTCCGGAAGCTTGAGCTGCAGCGAAGATGTCTGCGTCTCCGTCAGAATCTATATCAGCGGGAGAAGCTTCGCTCACTAGCGTCCAGTTATCTTTGATTATGTGCTCTGTGAAATTTCCCGAGCCGTCGTTTTCGAACCAACCCAGCACACCGGAAGAGCAAGACGTAGCTAGTATGTCGATTATTCCGTCTGAGTTGATGTCAATAATCAGATCGGTAAAAGGGTCAATTACCTGTACTCCGTTTACGACATGCCATGTAGTGTCGATGATATTTTCCGTGAAATTGCAGCTTCCGTCGTTTGAAAACCAGCTTATCTTGTTTTGACCGGAAGACACAATGTCAAGTGTGCCGTTTTGATCCAGGTCGGCGACGTCGACAGCCCTGGGGTGAGAATAGTTTTCTGAAACTGAGTGAGATGTGAAATTTTGATTTCCGTCGTTTTCGAGCCACTTTATGTGATTGTTCAAATAGGAAGAATAGACAATATCGGTAAAACTATCTTCGTTGAGGTCAATTCCTTTTACGGATATTGCTCCACCCAGGTTGTTGAAAAGAATATGCTCTTCGAACAAGGCTTCAGCGCTTATCGAAAACACCGACAGAACAGTTATAATAAAGACCAAAACAATTGTTTTCAACTTTCCTCCTTTGTTTACTCTTGTAGTTTTAATTAACATATGTATATTATAGCTACACATGTAATTTTGTCAAGTTTTTTTTGAGGTATAAATCTTCTTAGTTGGAAAA
>JAFGON010000090.1 GCA_016926475.1 candidate division WOR-3 bacterium
AAATAAGCATAAAAGGAGATTTAGATTTCAACCATTCTCTTCCTGACGATGTTTTTAACTTCATAAAAATTTTTCTCTACTCAGAAGGCAACATAAAGAAAGTCGAAAAAATCCTGAACTGCTCCTACCCGAAAGTGAAAAATTTGCTCAGAGAAGCAAAAACAGCTTTGGGTGTATCACAAGATGAACAGGATGATGAAAGCACAGACATTAGCGGGGTTCTCGACCTTCTCAAAGAAGGAAAGATCACTTACGAACAAGCAATGGAAGAGATAAAGAAAACTAAATGAGAGGAGTCACAAAATGAAAACAAGAAAGACCAGAGCCAGCGTTTTTCCGAGACTGTTTTCGGAAAAGCTGAGGAACGAAGTGATATTTTTCACAGGCAACAAACTTTTCATTTGGTGAAGGAGCTTAAAATGAAACTAAACAAAAAACACGGTGCGGTCAGCAGATACTTCAGAAAAATAATGTCTGGAGAAATTCTGTTCTCGGGAAAAAGATCCTGGTTTGAGGACAAGCAAGCAATTTTAAAACAAATCAACCGATAATTTAAAAAAGGAGCGTTTATGGTTTTCATCAAACCCGAGGGCGACCTCGGGATAGACATCAGCCTCCGCAACAGCGATCTCAACATTGTATTTGAAGACAGGGATGATGTTGAAGTATCGTTTGAAGAACTCAGAAAAAACGCGGCAGAAGAGAGGTTTATCGTCCAGCTTGAAAACAATAGACTGTCAATTCAGGAGAAAAAGACAAAAGGTTGGATGAAAAACTTCCAAAGAGAAAATTCAGACATAGAGAATATTACAGTAAAGATTCCTTCCTTCACGAAGACAGAAGGGACAATCGTTTCCTACGGCGGAGACGTGGGAACAGAAAACATGATTTTTAAAGGCAAATTTCAGGTCTACAGCGGCGACATAGACCTCAGGGGCAAAACTGAAGCCGAAGCCGATTTCAAAACATACAGCGGGGATCTATCCTGCGAATTTTATTCCGGCTCCCTGAGGCTCCACGCCTACAGCGGCGATGTCCATCTGAAAGATTCTGATTTGAGTTTTGTCGAAATCAAAAGCTATTCCGGGGATGTCGACATAACAGGACTCTTTTCTCTTGAAAAGAATTCTGAAATCAAAACTTTGTCCGGAGACACTTCTCTCAAAATCAAGGGTTACAACGGAGACAAAACTTTATCGGTTAAATCTCTCAGCGGAGACTTGAAGGTCGAAGGAGAATATCCCGAGGGCAAGGTCCTGACATCTAAACTGTCGGAAAATTTCGCGGACCTGGGAATTTTTCACTTTCCAAAATTCAGAAAGATATTCTCAAACTTCGACTCTTTTCCGGGCAGAAAAGAGAGAGAAATCAAAATTGACGAAAATTCTTCAAACATAGAAAAGATACTTGAAATGGTCTCTCAGGGCAAACTCGACGCAGATTCTGCAGAAAAATTGATAAAGGCGATAAGGAACTGAAAATGCCGACCGCCATTTACTTTCTACCCGCGCTTTTCTTTTACGCCGTTTTTAAGGGGGTAATAATAAAAAAAAATATCGCCGTGAGAATAGCGATGAATTTATTTGTCTTTTCTCTGGCGTGTGTTATCCTGTTTGCTTCTTTTAGATTCAACACCATTTTGCTCGTATTGACGCAATTATACCTGGGCATCAGCCTGCTTGAATACATATTGCTGAATTTCGGAAAAGCTGCGAACGATCGATTTTTTGACTCGCACATTTACATTAAATCGGAACATGCGATCGTCAAATACTCTGTCTTCAAGCCTATTTTACTTCTTTTTGCAGACATTATTCTCTTTACGAAAAAAGCGCCTCTCCTGTGGATAAACGACACCGTGGATTTGTCGGTTGCATCAAAAAAAGATGTTTACGTAAGTATAAAATTGTAGGAGGAAAAATGAACGAAAAGGCTAAGATTCTTGAAATGCTCAACGAAGGTAAAATAACGGTAGATGAGGCCGAAAAACTTCTCAACGCCGTCAACGAAGTTAAATCCAATGAATTTCAAGCGCCTAAACCTCCAAAAGCCCCCGCTTCCCCCTCTTCATCAAAAACAAAAGGGAAAATCAAAATCGAAGTTCTTTCTTCCGACGGTGACAACGTGAGAATCTCAGTTCCGTTGAAATTGGTCAAAGCAATCGATAAAATGCTTCCCAACAAAGTCGCTCTCGAGCTTGAAGAAGAAGGGATAAACCTCAGAGATTTGATTTCAAATATTGATGAAACAATCGATGAAATTGACGAAGATCTGGTGAACATAGTCTCGTCTGAAGGCGATAATGTCAGGATATACATTGAAAAGTGATCTTGAAATATCACGAGTGACCGGGATACCGACAAGTGGTATTATAAATTCGTATGGTATCCCCTGTTTCGGTTTTTCTAAGTTTAGGATCAAACCAGGGTTGGCGTGAAAACAACTTAAGACTTGCTACATCAGCCCTGGCGGCGATTCCATGTTGTCAGATCGTATCACAATCGTCTGTATATGAAGAGAATTTCATCGGATCCGAAGGTCCCGCGATTTTGACCAAGGTTCTGAAGATAAGAACAGCGATTTTGCCTCATACACTCCTTGGTTTCATTCAGAAAATAGAAGATGATATCGGCAGACAAAGACAAAAACGATGGGCGCCGAGATTGATAGACATTGACATTTTAGATTATCGCGGATGGATCTACGCCGACGAGCGACTCATCCTTCCACACCCCAGGTTTGATAAAAGACCCGGCACCATAAAAGCGCTTTTGGAGATTCAGCCCCATTGGATTCATCCCCTGAAAGGCCGGACTTGCAACATAAATGAAATTGACTTCAAAGGGCGGATTTTTGAAGAAGAAATTTCATAAAGTTTTTCTAAAAATACTCCTAGCGGCGTTTTCGATTTTATCTTTTATATTCTTCGCTTTCACTCTTCCAAAGTATTTTCCTATCGCAAACATAAAAATACCTCCGACTGATTTGGCGAGATCCGCTGAATTTTACATGAAATCACTGGGTTATGACCTTTCAAAATACGATCGAGGAATCGTCCTCAAATGCGAGGAATGCGCTCTTTCTTACTGCGAGAGAACGGTTGGAATAGAAAATACGCTAAAATTGATAGACAGTGGCTCAAAATTGCTATACTACGAGGTCTATTTTAAAAAATACGGCGAAAGCGAATACTTCGTCGTCTCCTGCGTGTCCGACTCTGAAATTATCGGTTGGAGAAGATTCGTCCACGACGACATAACAGGTGACAGTTTGGGTGAAAGAGAAGCATTTGATTTCGCTCTCAATTCCATTCCATTGGAAAACTGGCGTCTAAAAGGAATCAACAGAAGGGTCCGCCCTCACAGAACGGATTGGGAGATAGTTTTGGAAAGAGAAATTCCTGAAGAACCAAAGATCATTGAAAGGGCTGTTTTCAATCTTTTTGGCAGCGAACCTTCTGGTTTCTCCCGAGATATATACGTGCCATCATCGTTCAGCGACTCTATAGACAATCTTCAAAGCCGCGAAGAATCGATGACCGTGATCGGTTACATAGCCATGAGCGCTGGAGGTATATTCGCCTTTGTGTTTCTGATAAAGAATATGAACAAATCGGAAAATTTCGTCAAAAATTATTCTCCAGTCCTGATATTCGTATCTTTGTGCTGGTTCGCAACGATTTTTCTCGAACAACCTTTAATGTTTGCTTCATGGAACCCTCTCTGGCTTAAAACTCTGTTTTTTGGCAGATGGATTGTCTTTTCCGTAATGAATCAAATCCAAATTTTGGTTCTCTTCGTGTCTTTGCTTTTCGCAGGATACATTTTCGCGGTTTCGACCGGGAACACCAGAGACGCAACATTCAACTCTCTTTTCGGAAAATCTTCACTTAACCGCCGCTCAAGCGATTCAATCGTAAGAGGTTTTTTTGTGGGAATGCTCGGCGGAGGAATTTTCGCCGCCCTTTGCCTTCTTTTTGTTTTCTATGAGGGGCATCTTTTCTCAATTCAGCCCAGAGGTTTTTACCTCTACATTTTAAATTCAAAATTTCCCGCGCTCTCCTCGGGATTATATTTTCTTCTGATCTCTGTCACAGAAGAAATCGGATACCGGCATTTCGGAATAATGCTGACCCGATCACTTTTCAAAAGCGATTTTCTGGCGATCCTCTCGTCATCCCTGATATACGGCCTCACCCATTCTGCTCTTTCTTTCCTTCCTCCCGAAGAACCTTTTTGGGGCAGAGCCGCAGTGATGATGTGCATCGGGGTATTCTGGGCGCTTGTGTATTTGAAATACGATTTACTGACCGTAATAACCGCCCATTACATTAGCGATCTATTCATATTCAACCTTCCTTTGATGCCCAGATCGAGTTCTCACGAGCTATTTATAGTTTTGGCCAGTATTTTCTGGCCTTTAATAATTCCTTCTGTTTACTTCATTTCGCTAAGGTTTTTTAAATCTCGGGTCACATACTGTCTCTAATATTTCTGTTGAAAATATTTTTCAATGATGCTTTACTTAGTAGTTGTATGGCTAAAAAGAACAAACTATGCTTTGTTAATATATTTTTTTTAGGAAATTTAAGGTCAGTCGAAATTCCCCTTTTTGAAACTTCAAACATTTAAGGAGGAACACGTGCTTGCCAACATCAATCTCTCGGTCAAGTGTCCCAAGTGCGGAAAATCTCTCATGGATCCTGAACATATGATCAACGGCCAACCCAGCGTTTTGTTAGACATTGTTTTTGAAGGGAAAAAGTCTTGTGTCTGGCTCAGCTCTGTTTATGGTGATTACTCTCACGATATAGGCATTGATATGGATCTCAACAAAACAGCAGATTTTTTCTGCCCAAAATGCGGAGCAAATCTTGCCGAAGATTTCAACTGCTCATTTTGTGGCGCTCTAATGTGCTCTTTAGGTCTGGAACAAGGGGGTCTCGTAAATTTTTGTACAAGAAGGGGGTGCAAAAATCATTCCTTAGAGTTCAAGGACCTCGAACATGTGGCAAAGATGTTTGAAGATAAATTCGGTTGGGCTGGAGACACGTCTATTACAATCGATAACATCAAATCATCTCCGAAGAAAGAGGTTATTTCTTCTGGGGCTTATCTTTACTGCTACTGCCCATTTTGTGAGAGATCACTAAACGAAAAAAACACCGTCAAACTTAAAGTCTCGGGAAATGACGGCACGGAAGGCTTTTTATACCTCGACCCTCATCTGAATTCTTTTTCACACAAATCCACGATAGAATTACCAGACAAGGAGGAAGTCTCTGACCTCAAATGCCCCCATTGCGACCACACCTTGATACTTGATGAACCACGATGTAGCCTCTGTTCAGCCAGAACAGCCAGTTTTAAAGTTTCGGCAATGACAAAACTTGTAGATTTTATTTTTTGCACGAGAAAAAATTGCCATTGGCACTCAGTCAGCGACAAAGATTTGGAATTAATCGAGCTCGAAGACAGTCTGGAATGGTAAGATAAACCATGTATCCGATTATCGATAAAACAGTTTTGGCAGAAAACACTATCTGCCAATTTATTGTCAAAGCACCCGACATTGCAAATAAAGTCAAACCCGGTCAATTTGTCATAGTCAAAGCTTCTGATGAAGGCGAAAGAATACCTTTGACAGTCGCAGATAAAGACATCAAAGACGGAACAATAACGCTGATATTTCAGGTTATAGGAAAAACAACCGCTATATTGAGGAACCTCCACGTTGGTGAAAACATCAAGGATGTTGTCGGCCCCTTGGGCAAACCTACCCATCTTGATAATTTCGGCACAGTAGTCTGTGTCGGCGGGGGCACCGGTATCGCAATTCTTCACCATTTGACAAAAGCCCTATACGAAATGGGCAACGAAGTAATCTCCATAATAGGCGCAAGAACCAAATCTCTCATTATAATGGAAAGAGAGATGGAGTTGATCTCCCACGAATTGATTGTCTGCACAGACGACGGTTCATACGGAGTCAGAGGTTTTGTAACGGATATCTTAAAGGAGACAATACAAAAAAGAGGCGACGTAAAACAAATTTTAGCAATAGGGCCGACTCCTATGATGCGCGCCTGCGTTGAAACCGCAAAAAATCCATATATACCCGTTCTGGTTTCTCTGAATCCGATAATGTTAGACGGAACAGGAATGTGCGGGGTATGCAGGTGTACCGTTGACGGAAAAACGAAATTTGCATGCGTTGACGGACCGGATTTCGACGGGCACAAGGTGGATTTTGAGGAACTTGAGAAAAGATTAAAAATGTACCTCATCCAAGAGAGAGAATCTCTGCTTTATTCAATCAAATAGGGGGATCGGACATGGAAGAAATATCCGAAGTAAAATACATCAAATACGGTTCAAAGCTCCAAACATACTGTCCGAACTGTCATAGAGGCTTAAATAAAAAGTACCCCCAAAAACAAACCGAATACGTTGAAATGGGCATAGAATACAAGGGAAATAAAGGGAAACTCAGACTTAGCCCCTATCTGAATATTTTCGATGTAGAACTCACTATTGACATACCTGAAAATGAAACCGCCGACGATATTTTTTGCCCTTATTGCAACTACTCTTTCATAGTAGATACAAGAAAATGCGAATTGGGCGATCATAAAATCGCTAAGATTTCCGTATCTGCTTATTCCCGCCTTTTGCCTTTTTACATATGCGCAAAAAAAGGGTGCACATGGCACGGACTTGATAAAGAAGACGAAGGCTGGCTAAAAATAAGAATTCCAAGGCAGAAAATGCCCGAACAGGATCCATACATAAGAGTTAAAAACTTCAACGAGGTCCCTCTCGGTCTTAGAATGGAGCAGGCTATACTTGAAGCTTATCGCTGCATGCAGTGTCAAAGGCCCACTTGCATCGAAGGTTGTCCTGTCAATATTGATATCAAAGAATTTATCGGATGTATTCGAGACAGCGATATGATTGGGGCAATCAGAAAAATCAAGGAGACTAACTCTCTACCCGCTATCTGCGGAAGAGTTTGCCCTCAAGAAATCCAATGTGAATCAAAATGCATACTCGGAAGAAGCGAAGAGCCAGTAGCCATTGGTAATCTTGAAAGGTTTGTAGCAGATTACGAAAGAGCCATCGGCGTACATATACCTAAAAAATGTCTGAAATCAGAAAAAAAAGTGGCTGTAATCGGTTCAGGACCATCCGGCCTGACAATGGCTTCGGAAATGATTAAATGCGGGCATGAAGTGATCGTCTACGAAGCGCTGCATGAGCTCGGAGGCGTGTTGGTATACGGAATACCTGAATTCAGACTCCCTAAAGAAATTGTCCGTCAGGAAATTGACTATCTAAAAAAAATCGGGGTAATTTTCAAGACCAACCATGTAATAGGTAAAATATTCACAATAAACGAATTGTTTGATGACCTTGGTTTTAACGCCGTCTATATCGCAACTGGCGCCGGACTCCCGAAATTTATGAACATACCTGGTGAAAATGCCCCTGGTGTTTTCTCCGCAAATGAATACCTCACGAGGATGAACCTGATGAAAGCATATATGTTTCCGTCTTATGACACCCCAAACCCCAGAGGGAGAAGGGCAGTTGTCGTAGGTGGCGGTAACGTAGCCATGGACTGCGCAAGAACAGCATTGAGATCGCCCGGAACAGAAAATGTCACACTTATTTACAGACGATCAAGAGAGGAAATGCCTGCTAGAAACGAGGAGATTATACACGCGGAACACGAAGGAATTGATTTTCATCTTCTCACCAATCCAATTTCCATAAATCAGGACAAAAGAGGGAATGTAAGCGGAGTCACCTGCGTAAAAATGGTGCTTGGAGAACCGGACGATTCCGGCAGAAGAAAACCGATTCCCCTGGAAGGATCCGAATACGATATTGGATGCGACATGGTCGTTATTGCCATTGGCACCGGTCCTAATGAAATTCTGTTTCAGGGCACAGAAAACCTGAAAAGAAACAAGAGAGGTTATATTGAAGTCGACCCGGAAACAGGCAGGACTTCCATCGAAGGAGTATGGGCAGGCGGTGACATTGTAACAGGCTCGGCCACTGTTATTCTTGCCATGGGTGCGGCAAAAAAAGCGGCTTCAGACATAAATTCATACCTAAAATCCAACTGATTAACTTTTTCGTATGACAAAACGGAGGTCTCCTTTTCGGACAGTTAATCCTTCGGCGTCAAAAAGGGCAAAAAGAAGTAGGCAAATTTTCCTGTTTCCTCCTATTAGATCTCTGAACTGAGCAACGGTCAAACCTCTATCGGAGTGCGAAATCTCTTTTGTTAAAGCTTTTTTTGCTTCTTCAACCGTTTTCGTGGAGATGTATTCTCCTTCAATCCTGTAGGCTTTTTTCTTGCTGACCAGGTAGTTGAGGACGAGATTAAGATCTTTTTCCCCCATTTTGAACTTTGCAGCATGCTGAGCCAATTCTCCGTAGCGCGGTATTTTTAAACCGGCATCTTCAAGAAATTTTCCGACTATCCCTACCCATTCGACCTGTTTTTGATCCATTTCTTCAGTTTCCCCGACCATGCTCCAGTTTTCTCCCTTTTTACCGACGATCCCGTTTTTTCTCAAATCATCAAGCAGTTTCAATATAAATTCACCGTAAACCTGGCCTTTTTTCGCAAAAGCGGAGTTTTTAATCTCGTCAGAAGTCGGGCCTCTGTTTAAAAGAGGATTTTTTTCAATAAAACTTCTAATAATTGCGGGTATCTTTTTTCTGACGGAGATTTCTTCATCTCTCTCTGCGAGTATAAAATCATTTTTGTGCGTGAAAACCGATATTTTTTTTGTTTTTTCAACTTCCATCAGAATCTGGTTTTCGTGTACGTTCATAGACCTTGATATATTAGAAAGGCGGACAACCCCCCCTTTTTTACCGATTTCTTCATATATTGCCGCCGAAAAACCGCCCTCGGCAATTCTCGCAGTTTTTTTTCTTACCTTTTCGGTCCTTCTCCTGTGGTGCAGGGGATGAGAATCCGTAACGTACCCTCCTCCGAGCGTGCAATCGTCAGACGTGCTTCTTACAATAAATCTATCTCCATATCTCGTTACTACGGATTTAGACAATTGCAACTGAACATCAGCTGATTCGCCCGGTTTCAAGACATCAGCGGAAATAAGGTGTACTCTTGCCTGAAGTTCGTTTGTTCCGAGAAGAAATATCACATTCGACCACACTGGCAATTTTTTGACATCTTTGAACAATGTTATCCTGGAATCAATCATTCTTGTCTGTTCAAGAAGCCTGTTTGAAATCAGCGTACCCCTGACGAAATCCTCTCTTTCTAGGCCTACGAGATTAACCGACGCCCTGTCTCCCGTAAAAATTTCATCCGTCTCTTTTCCGTGCCTTTCCATCCGCCTTATCCTGAATTCCCGACCTTTTCCGGGGATGAGAAAAACTTTCTCTTCCTTTTTGACCTTTCCTTCGACTACCGACCCAGTCAGGACACTCCCGAAACCCGGAATGCTGAAAATTCTGTCTGGATACATTCTGAAAATGCCTTCACCGGTTCTGGGTTCAGATATTTTTACCAGCTCGAATATTTCCCTTCTGAGTTCTTCAATACCTTGGCCTGTCACCGAAGAAACTCTGATTATCGGGCTTTTTTCGAGAAAAGTTCCCTTGATGAAAGATTTTATGTCCTCTTCCGCTATTTCAGCTGTCTCGGAATCTACTGCGTCCACCTTGGTCATCGCCACAAGACCCTTTTCTATTCCGAGCGCTTGCATTATCCAAAGGTGTTCTCTTGTCTGGGGCATAATTCCACTGTCAGCTGAAATCGCCAAAAGGGCTATGTCTATTCCGCTCGCGCCCGAAACCATGGTGTGTATGAAATCTTTGTGCCCCGGCATGTCGACGATTCCGACAACTTCTCCCGAAGGAAAATCCAGATGCGCAAATCCCAGATGGATTGTTATTCCCCTTTTTTTCTCTTCATCATGGGTATCACAATCTATTCCCGTGAGAGCTTTCACGAGCAGTGTTTTTCCGTGGTCTATATGCCCTGCCGTTCCAAGAATGAAGTGTTTCAAGATTTTCTCGTGTTTTCCGATTTGAAATAAACTTCGCTTATCGAATCAGCTATGTATTCAAAGTCTCTTTCTTTCAGAGTCAAAACATCGAAGACGAGTTCGCCTTTTCTGAGGACAGAAACTATGGGTTTTGAATTTCTCATAAGGCTAAAAAACATTCTCTCGAGATTCTCTTTTCTCTTTTTTCCTTCCAATCTTATCGCAACACAGTAGCTCTCAATTTCAGTGTCTGTCAGGGAACCTCCTCCTGCCTTGCCCCGACTTTTTTCAACCCTTGAGTCAACTCCCTTCTTTTGCATCAACCCAGAGAGCTTTTCCGCTTTTTCCAGCAGCTCGCCAGACTTCGTTGAAGACATTTCTACTACAGGTATGTCTGTAAAATTTCCCGATTTTTCAGCGTGCCTTACAGCGACGGTTCCAAGGGCTGAAAGGGTCATTTTACCGACTCTAAGAGCTCTCATCATAGGAGCTTTTTTCAATTTTGCAATTTCTTCCTTATCGCCGCAAACGACACCCGCCTGAGGGCCTCCGAACAATTTATCGGCGCTGAAAGCGACAAAATCCGCTCCTGAAGCAACGGCTCTTTTTATGTCCGGTTCTTTTGAGAAAACATCGTTGATCTGACTGTCAGCGCAACCGGAACCCAAATCGTAGAGAACCCGCAAATCAAATTTCCTTGCCAGCTCAACAATTTTTTCAAGAGGCGCTTCTTCCGTGAAACCTTTAATAACGTAATTCGACTTGTGAACTTTGAGAATCATAGCAGTTTTTGAATTTATTGCCTTTTCGTAATCTGAAAGCCTTGTCCTGTTTGTAGTGCCGACTTCGACCATTTTCGCACCCGATGCTTTTAGAATTTCCGGAATGCGGAAAGAGCCGCCAATTTCAACGAGCTCTCCACGCGACACCACAACTTCCTTTCTTTTTGCAAAAACGCTCAACGTCAGCATCAGACCAGCCGCGTTGTTATTTACCACTGCAACGCCGTCGGCGCCCGTGAGATATTTAAGAGTCTCCTCCACACATTTCGTCCGATTTCCTCTTCTCCCCTTATCCAGGTCGAATTCCAAATCGCAATATCCTGAAATCGCTTTTGAAATCTCGCGGACTATATCTTCTCCTAAAGGAGCCCTCCCCAGATTTGTGTGAATAATTATTCCTGTGGCATTTATGACTTCCTTGAGACCTGAATGGAATATCGATTGTATTTTACCTTTCGAAAGGTATTGGACTCTTTTTTCGATATCGGCAACTTCATCTGTTTGTCCCATTCTTTTTATTTCGTCGAGGGCATACCTCACAGAATACAACACTGCTTCTCTTCCGTATTCTTTTTCGAGAGCAGAAATTTCCCGGATGTTCAAAAGCTTCTCTACGCTCGGAATTTTCTGATTTTCTGATTTTCTAATAAAACACCATTTTTTTGAGTTTTAAGAACAGAGAGGGCAGGAATCGAACCTGCCACGAACGGTTTTATCCGGCCGCTACTGGTTTTGAAGACCAGCTGAACCACCAGATCCTTCCTCTCCGAAAAAATTATTCATTCATTGCGGATACTTTGTCAACATGAAATTGAATTTTCACTCAATTTCTTGACATATCTGTATTATCAAAATAATATCTTTACATGTAAAAAAGGAGTTTTTATGGGCATACTTCTCGTCTTTATTTTCGTTGCCTTATGCGAAGGGGGAGTTTCACGTCAACTTGATATGAAATCACCTTCTTTACAAAGATCCGCTCATGACAACAACAACCTCTGGACAGGACTTGACTTGGCTGGAGGAGACATCGGAAGCGCTACGGGACCTTCCATGCAGTTTCCCGGCGGGACTGGCATAAACACCCTATACCAGGGTTGTCAGGCAATAGGCTTTTATAACGGCAGTTACCCGATTGTAGTCGGAACACAGCTCTGTTGAGGGGGCTTGACCGAATGGTCGGTTTCCCACAGTTCGTGGGAATGGATTGATGATTCTCTCTACAGAAGTTTTTACAGGCTGACAGACGTCTACCATGGCTCTCAGATTATAGTCGAAAGATCCGGATTTTCTTGGTCTCAGGACATAAACGGTGACTTCATCTTATTTGTCAACAAGTTCATCAACACTTCCAGAGCATCATACGACAGCGTTTATACCGGGCTCTGGTACGACTTCGATATTCCTTCTACAGACTACATGAACGACTCGGCTGGCTACATACAGACTGTAAACCTATGCTATATGTCTGACGCAGCCGGTTATTCCCAGAAAATAGGGATATGTTTTTTACAGCCTTCTGCGCCTCATGGCGCAAACTGGTTCAACTACGCTACCACACCTGGGGACGACAACGCGTATTTTTCGGCGCTTCAAAACACGAGCGTCGCGACTGCCTGGCCTTCAGCTCCGTCTGATTACAAGATAATGATAAATTGCGGTCCCAACGCCCTGGGCGCGGGAGAAACTCTGACAATCGTCTACGGTGTAGTCGCTGGAAATGACGAAAGTGAACTCACCGCCGCTGTGACGAGAATGTCTTTTGTCTACGACAGTTTAAGCCTTTTTATAGAAGAACAGCCAATCGCTGAAAACACTCTGCGCCACTTATACATCCCAGGAAAATTCTTTACCGGCGATTTTTCAGCTCGTTTAACTGTCGGTCAAGATGAACCTGTCGAAGTCAAAGTGTTCGACATCCAGGGAAGAACCGTCCTCGATCTGGGTTTAATTCAAGCCAAAAAAGGCGAAAATCAAATATCCGTCAATGCGGGAAACCTCTGTGCCGGTCAATACTTTTTGAGGGTCACATCCTCCACCTTTGACTGGACTGAAAGGTTCGGCATTCTTGAGTAAAAACACAGAGAAAAGCTTGTTTCAATATTGACGTGTAAGTTCAATTATCTTTTTTCTGAGCTCATTATCCGATGTTTTTTTGTCTTTCAATTGCTCGATAATTTTCCTCGCCGCTGCAATTTGTCCTGATTTCTCAAGAGCCGACGCGAGAGACACTGCCGCGTATAAAGTGTCTCCGTTATCCTCTCCCAGATTTTCTTTAAACAGTATATAGGAACGTTCAAAAAACTTTAACGCCTTTTTCATTTCGGATTTCTCCAAATAAATCTGTGCAATTGATCCGTAGACATACGCAGCATAAAAGCTTCTGACCCCGCAGGTTTTTTTGAATATCATCAGAGATACTTTAAAGAATTCAAGAGCCTTGTCGTAGTTTTTTTTTATAAACTCAATTTTACCGAGAAAGCTGTATGATATTGCTGAATCGGTGTTTTCTCTTTCTGCCCCTGTTTTGGTAAGTTTTAATACTCTCCTGTAACACTCGGCCGCCCTTCTGTAGTTTTTCTTCGAGAAATGGTTGTAGCCGAGATTGACATAAACTCTTATAGCGTCGGGAGATAAACCTAAACCCACTTTTCTGTAAATATCCGACGCTCTTATGAGATTTTTCCTCGCCTCTTCGTATTTTCCCATTTTGTTCAGCAGACCGCCTACGTTGTTCATGAGAAAAGCCACTTCTTTGTTTTTCGGACCGTAGATTTTCATAAACACTTCAAGCGATTTGAAATTGTAATGCGCTGATCTTTCATATTCTCCCAGGTAATAATACGCCACCCCGAGGTTGTTCAAAACGGAGGCAAACCTGTGGTCTTCGACAGCGCTCTCTTCTTTTACGAGCTGGACTGCTTTTTTAAGATAGAAAATAGCTTCCCTTGGTTCGCCTAGGTTTATGAGCGTGGATCCTATGCTGTTCAACGCTTCAAATTCATCCTTTTTTCCAGACCTGCTTTTTTTTATCAAGTATAAATACCTCTTTCTGAATCTCAGGGATTTTTTGAAATTTTCCGAATTCGAGTAAACATCTCCGATTTCCTCAAAAACTTGATATTTTCTGCTTTCTTGTATTCTCCGAGGCCAAAGCTTAAAGGCGGTTTGAAAATGAGATATCGCTTCTTCAAAATTTCCCTTCATTTTGCTGAGCTTACCCAACTTCATATAGATTCCGACAAGAAGAGGGATGTCTTTGAGTCCTGCCCTCTCGTATCTTACGAGCGAAGAAGTAAGGTAAAACTCGGCCTGTTTCAGTGAATTAGTGTTAAAAAGATCTTCTGCGATGTCGCACATCAAAGCGACTACTCGATTTTCGTTTTTTTCAGGGCTTTTTTCAAGACAATACAGGGCTTTTTCGGCAGAAAAAACCGCTTCTTCCGAATCGTATGACTCTCTGCAATGAATCGCCGCCTTCTGCCACCGCCCGAACGCTTTTTGGTATTCCTCGGCCATTTCGTAATGAAAGGCAATTTCTCTCTGTTTACGTCCCTCTTCACCGTAATTCTTTTCAAGCGCCGCCGCCGCACACCTGTGCTCAGACCAGAAGTTAGTCTGAGCCAGCATTTCTATGACAGTATCCCTGATCAAACTGTGCCTGAATTTGATTTTATTTCCTGAAATTTCTATCAATTTTTCTTTCTCAAAATAATCCAACGCTTTCTCCGTTACAAGTTTTGATCCGCTATTTATCATTGTGAGCAAATCTTCTTTTTCGAACTCCTCTCCCATAACCGCGCAGGCGTTGAGAATCCTCCTGTACTCCGCTACTGTTCTGTCAATTCTTCCGGCGATTACAGAAAACATGCTTCCAGAGATTGCTGCTTCATCACCCGAAAACGTCAATTTCCCCTTTTTAAAGACTGTAAGTCCGGATATTTTCATAAACCTGCAGAGTTCTTCTATTAACATCGGGTTTCCCAAAGTCTTTCTGCATATGAACTTTTGGAGCTTTCTGTCTATTCTTCTTCCGAAAACGGTTTCAGCCGCAAATATAGTCTTTTCTCTGCTCAGTTTGTCGAGTTTGAAATGAAATGGCTTTATACCATGGAATTTCCCCAGAACTGAAAATTCTCCAGAAGCTGTAAATACAAAAACAGTTCTTTTGAACGATTCATAGTCGAGCATTTTTCTGATCAGTTCCAAAGTCGCAAAGTCAAATTTGTCTGCGTCATCGAATAAGAACAGGCACTTTTTTTCTGCCGCGAAAAAAGACAGAAAACCAATCACCGATAGAAGAATATGTTCTTGCCTTTTCTTCGGGTCTATTTTTTCAAGAAAAGACCGGTATTTCATGATTCCGCACATACAGCCGATAAAAGGTTCAAGCGATTTTAATTCTTCATTCAACTCAAAGTATTTCTCGCTTTTTTTTCCCCGCGACAAGAAACCTTTCACGATCTGGGCATACTTCACTTCAAACATCTCTTTTCCGGTATCAGGTCTCAAACCTGCGGGGACCATGAAAGTCTCAGAAAAAAAATCCTTAAAAGGCTGAAAAGCGTCCTTTTTAAATTCGCCGCCTTTGAAATTGATTACGGGATACTTTCCTTTAACCGATGCGGATAAACCCTCGAGAACCGAACTTTTCCCCATCCCGTTTTCTCCTGAGACCAATATAATTGTCCTGTCCTTAGTCTCCCTGGCAATACCGGATATCTTTGATATAAAATCTTTTCTCATTTCGGAGCCAAGTTTCTTCCCTCCTTTTTCTTTCTTTAAAAGGTTCTGAATTTCAACTTTATCACGGATTCCTTTGAATCTGCGTTTTTGGAAAAACTCAAAAGTGAATTTATCTCTCAGCCCGGCGGTTGTCACGGCGTCAAAAAGGCATTCTCCTTTTTTTGCCGTTTTTAAGATTCTCGAGGACAGGTTCACCGCTTCCCCGTTCACTGCGTATCTGTCTTTGGCTCCCGCAGAGAAATAACCGGTGAATATTTTTCCGAATACGCACGATGAAAAGGACCTGCCCTGATACCTTTCTCTCGCCTCGAGCATAAACTCACATGCTCTTCTGAGGTCAGAGCCCCTCGAAAGCGGTGCTCCGAAGAGGATGAAATATACGATACCGTCCTTCGTTGCTTCGACGTCATTTAAGTTGCCTCCGAAATCGCATGACATTCGGATTATGTCTTCGGATAAGAGACTCATTTCATTTTCTTTAATCACCCTTTTTATTTTCAGGAAGACACACCCGGCTTGCCTGAATTCACTCGACGGTCTTCCCTCTCTCGACTTTGCAAAATCGTTTTCCCTCAAGAAAACAGGTTTAATTGTCTTTTTCAGCCTATCTTCCAGCAAGTATGTTCTTTTTCCGATGCTTTCTTTAATTCGGTATTCAAGATCTGTTTCATAAATACCACCCCCATCAAAACTGACGCTCAATTCGCCCGGAGGCGTTGATTCCTGCGCCGAAAGGCTCAAGAAGACCGCGTCTCCCGTGAATACGCAAAATTCTTTCCCCTTTTCCCCGAACGCAAACCATGACAAGCTTCCTTCAGTCGCTGAGGTTCTGAGCAGTACGCTCGATTCCCCTTCAGGGGTCAGAAACTTTGCCCTCTCAATCTTATTTTTTATTTCTGATCCTGCTCTGACGGCATTTTTCAAGGAATCCCGGCCGGGAAAAACCGAAGTATACGAATCGCCTGAAAGAGAGACGACTTGACCGCCGAACTTTTTTGTATTTCTGAAAACTGTTTCGTAGAAGTAATCCAACAAAAAAGTTATGATTCGGACGCCTTTTTTCCCGTGTCTCGACAGGCTTTCAGTCAGGCCAGTAAAACCGACTATATCGGAGCTGACAACAGATCCTTCGAAACTGCCTGATTTAGAGCCGGCGAGTATTTTTTTCTCGAGAAATTGAGGAGTTGAACCGCGCATTCGACAATCCGATTAAAAAAATAATTTTTCAGAGCATTCGTCAATAAGGCTTAACGCGAAATCCCAGAGCGCTTGAGATCCTTCGGCTATATGTTGGTTTGCTTCAATAACTTGATCTTTTTTTATTCCGTTCTCCCTCCATGCTTTGCCTTCTGTCGCATGGTTTTGCATTATCGGCTCAAGCCTGTCTATAGCGGTTGCGAATCTCGCTTCTGCGGTCTTTCTCTCTTCAAATTCCAGCCAAATATCCATGAATTCATCCTTTAAATTTTCCGGTAACAACCCGAAAATCCTTTTTGAAGCCGTTTCTTCCTTTTGCCTTTTTTCATCTTTTTTGTCCGTATAAAGAATATAATCACCTGCGTCAATCTCAACCAAGTCGTGTATCAGGACCATTTTGATGACTTTTAAAACATCGATAGGTCTGTTTGAGAATTTTTCAAAAACCATGGCCATAACTGCCAAGTGCCATGAATGCTCAGCGCTATTTTCATGCCTCGATCCGTCAAAAATATAGGTGTGCCTGAAAACTGATTTTAGCCTGTCAATTTCCCCGGTGAAATCTACCGAGCGCTGAAAATCTTCACTCCGTTTTTTATACAATGCCCCCCCTTGTTATGCCTGTTTTCCCTTTTGAATATCAAGATTTGAAATCTTTTTTATTTTCTCCAAGAGCCCGGCATAAAATTTCTTATGATTGGGTAATTCAAGATTAAATGTTTTCGCTTGTTTCACTACATATCCAGCCAGTACATCCAGTTCGGTTTTCCCCCCTGAAATCAGATCTCTTTGAAATGACGTTTTTGTCGCCGGATCAAAAGAAGATAATAATTCAAAGTTATTTCGTAGTGTATCGTCTTCAATTGCTACATTTTGAGCTTCCGCCAAAATTTTAATCTCCTTCATTAAAGCCATTAATTCTTCCGTTTTATTTGGGTCTTCGACAATGTCTCCTGAGGTGCAGTCATAATAAGCCGAAATCGTCGAAAAAGGAGATAATAACAGAAATTTATCCCATTCTCTTTTTTTGATACAACTGTCGAATTCCGCCTTTATTCTCGATTCGTTCAACATCTCCAAAACTACTCTGTGGTCTTTTTCTTTAGAATTTTCCGAACCCATAAATAGTTTCCCCGCAGAACCCGTTTGTCTTACCAGCCCGGGTTTAACTATCTGAGAGCTCACATAAATACATCCGCCCAAGACATTGGTGAATGGAAATTTGTAACGTATTTTCTCTTCCATGTTTATGCCGTTCAGCATTGAAATTATTACAGTTTTATCATCTATGTTGCCTCGAATATTTTCAACGGCGTCATCGAGGTGATAACTTTTGACGCATACGAATACATGCGAAAACATCCCGAGACCGGCGGGATTGTCGGTGGCATGGTCTGGGTGTACTCTGTATTCATGATTTTCGGTTTTCAGGGTCACCCCCCCAGATTTGATAGCTTTTAAACCCTCTCCCCTCTGGATAAAGATTATTTGATGGGGGAGCGTCTGTTTTCTGAAGTAGCACAGCCTCGCGCCGAGATAACCCCCGACGCCTCCTATACCCAATATTGCTATTTTCATTGTTGTTATTGTAATATATGGATTGGATCAATTGAAAATATTTTTCAGGAGGACGCATGGATTATTCAAAAATGATTATGGGTAATTTAAAAAAATTGAGAGAAAAAAGACCTCTGATTCACCACATCACAAATTTCGTTGTGATGAACCAGACCGCGAATTTAACACTTGCCATTGGTGGTCAACCTGTCATGTCACACGCCCTGGATGAAGTCGAAGAGATGGTGTCCTACGCTGGCTGCCTTTTGCTAAACATAGGAACGCTGACCCCTGAATTAGTCCATTCAATGATAATAGCGGGGAAAAAGGCTGAAGAATTGGGTGTACCGGTCGTTTTTGATCCAGTCGGAGCCGGAGCGACCAAACTCAGGACTGAATCAGCCCTCAAAATTCTTTCGGAAGTAAAGGTGTCAATTCTCAGAGCAAATCCTGCCGAAGCTTTGATTTGCGCCGGAATGGAAGCCGAAATCGTGGGTGTTGATTCAAAAGAAACTCAGGATACAGCGCTTGAAAAAGTCCGCGAAGCCTCAAAAATATTAGGAGTGGTAATGGCTGTCACCGGTAAAAAGGATATTATAACGGATTCAATAAAAACGGTGATTTGCACCAACGGGCACGAAATTATGAGCAGGGTAACCGGCACAGGCTGTTCCTCCTCGACTTCTGTTTCGTGTTTTGCAGCGGTTGAAAAAGATCTTTTTTCAGCGGCTGTCTGCGGAGTGTCATTTTTCTCGCTAGCCGGCGAGATAGCAGCAGAGAAATCAAACGGACCCGGTTCTTTCGAGGTCTCTCTCTCGGATAAGATTTATGGCGTAGCTGAAGAAGACATCAAAAACCGTTTAAAAATAGAGATTGTCAAGGACTGAAAATCTTCTCCGGGATTATACCTGTCAACATTTTTGGTTTTCAATCCCATTACTCATTTTTTTGAGTTTTTTTAAATGCTTTACTGTCCCGCATGAAAATCGACCTATAATTAAATGATTTTTTACAGAAAAAAATCTCTTATAGGGCTGAAGCGTCGAAAATTTCAATACAATAAACTTGTCAGATTACATTCATGGGGTCTGTCATTATTTAAGATGTAAATTTCCCTAAAATTTTCCCAAGAAAAAAATTAATTGTCGTTTTCCGGCGTTTTATTTTTATCTTCTTGACATGGAGGGATTATTGGATTAAATGATTAGTTATTGCTAACTAACGGAGTATGACATGAATACGATTGACAGCCTGGAGCAGGTCATAATGGATTTTTCAGGCCTGCTGGATTTATTTGAAAGCGATTTCATGAAAAACCGAAAAACCAACGACCTGACTATTAAACAGCTTCTGTATCTCTCTCTAATCGAAACCATGCCCCTATGCACCACAACAGCTATTTCCAAAAAACTTCAGGTAAAAAAGCCCACCGTATCAAACCTTATATCTGTTCTTGAAATTAAAGACCTTGTCCGTAAAAGACTGTCGAATGAGGACGCAAGAATTCACTTAATTGAAATCACCGTAAAAGGAAAGAATCTGCTGGCGACAAGGAAAAAACTTCACAGAGATTTCGCCAGTAAAATTTTAAACTGCCTAAATGAATCTGAAAAAGCCCAGTCCTTGAAACTTATGAAAAAAATTTACGATTGCAATAAGGAGCTTTTAAAATGATGTTCACCCTGATACTTTCTATTATCCTTTCCTTGCAGCCCCAAATTGTGATTTTCGATTTCGACGAATTTATTTGGGCTGGTCTCGATTTCAGCCATGAAATAAACAGCGCCGAAATCGCTGAAGACATCGCCAGAAATTCCGAAGCCGCGGCGTTCGGGAATATGCTGCCGAGAATATCTTTTAATTTCAGTTACACGAAAACCGACAAACCTTTAGGCGTAGGTCTATCAGTTCCATCTCTTCCCGTGCTGTCGGCCGTGAATCCTCAGGAAATCATCGGATTCACACCTGCGATAGACACATACTTGAATTTAACCAAGGATGATTTTAAAACAGCTTCAATAACACTCGTACAGCCTCTTTTCTGGGGAGGGAAGATTTACAAGAATTACAGGATACAAAACCTTGTAAGGCAAACCGCGTCCGAATACACCGACATTGCCCAGCAGAACACAGTCTTTCAATGCGTTGTCGCTTTCGCATCGTATCAAAGGGCTAAAAGCCTTCTTGCATCCGCTCAAAGTTATGAACAAGCTATCGCCTGCCACTTAAGAGACGTTGAAAACCTATATAAAAGCGGGGTTGTAATAGAGAACGATCTTGAAAAAACCCGAATATATCACCAAGACGCCCTTCTTTCAATTCAAGCAGCTGAAAACGCCCTAAAGCTCGCGCAGATGAATGTCTGCAGGCTTTCAGGCCTTGACATGTCGACAGAAATAATCTTTTCCGATTCACTGCCGGAGCTGTCAGTACCGGAACTCGACCAAAACCGTCTTGTAGAATACGGAATGAACAACAGAAATGAGTTGACTGTCGCCGAACTCAATCTATCGGTTGCCGATGAAAGGAAAGATATATCTTTTTTGAGATTTGTGCCTGACGTGACTCTCTTCGGGACTTTAAGGGCGAACAATCCCGACTTTGAACTTGAGGACAAATGGGAAACAGGTTGGGTTCTGGGAGTAGATTTAAGCTACACTTTATTTGAAGGTTTCGGAAGGATCGCCCAGGTTTCTGCTTCATCTTCTTCCCAGGCTCAGGCCAGGGAAAACATCATCGTCGTCTGTGAAATGATAGAACTTGAAATAAGGAACGGCGTACTCGATCTCGAACTCTCCAAAAGCAAGCTTTCGACGACAAAAGAGAAGTATTTGTCCTCGCTTGAATACCTCGAACTGTCGAAGTTGCGTTTTACCAGCGGTGTCATAACCAATTCAGAACTTCTCGATGCCTACCTTCTTCTAAGCGAGGCTGAAACCGACCTGATATCAGCCAAAGCCGACCTTGTAGTAAGTTTTGCAAAACTGAAAGCCAGCCTGGGAACTCTTTATCCATCTGATGTATTTTCAGAAATTACGGAGGTGAATAATTGAAAAGATATTTTTTGCTTTTGTTTACCGTATCCTGTTTTCTTTCATGTACTCAAGACAAAGATTTGGATGTCGCTCAAAATGATCCGAAGAAGATCATGATCGCAGTCGCAGTGAACAGCGAATCGGTTCTATCGGTGAAGTTTTCTCAAAACATATCACCTAGAAGAGAATCGAGGTTGTCTCCGGCAATGCCTGGCAGGGTCGAGATGATACTCGTTGAAAAAGGCGATTCCGTTCAGAAAGGTCAGCTCCTGGTTGTTCTTTCAGGCGAAATGCTCACTCAGGCTCAAGCTCAATTCGAAGCGGCTAAATCCGATTACCTCCGTGCTCAAAACCTCTACGAGAATTCCGCGATTTCACTTCAGCAGCTTGAAAAAGCGGAAGCCCTTTTCAAAAGCGCTGCCGCGCAAAGAGACATGGCCACCAGGTCGGCATATGTTTACGCCCCCTTCAAGGGAATCATCACGGACGTATCCTGCGAAGAAGGCGAAATCTTCAGTTTCACGCCCGAAATATCTCTATCTTCGGTCGAAGGAAGCGGTATCGTAACTCTTTCCGCCATAGACTCCGTCGAAATCACCGGAAACGTTCCTGAACGTTATTACACAAAAATGCGCAAAGGGTTGGAAGCAGTAATAAAACCTGACCTCTATTCCGACACAGCATGGACCGGCTTGGTTTCAAACGTCGGATCAGTTATTGACGTCTCGACGAGAACATTCGAGGTGGAAATCGTCCTTGAAAATCCCGGTAAAATTCTCAAACCAGGAATGTACGCCGAAGTGTCGATAATTACGGACCGTCTTATTTCGACTCGGATACCCGAAGAAGCTCTCGTCACTGATGTCGCCGGAAACGGCTATTATGTGTTCGTTGTCGAAAACGGGAAAGCCTTCCAAAGATCCGTAGAGGTTTCTTTGATTGAAAACGGTTTCGTCGAAGTGCTTTCTGGTCTTGACAGCGGGGACACGGTAGCGACCGTCGGTTCGAGAACCCTTGCAGACAAAGACGAGGTCTCTGTCATCCGCGAGAAATAAAATGAATATAATCGACCTTGCCGTCAAAAAACCTTATATGACGCTGATGTTTTATCTATCGCTAGTAGTCATAGGAATTTTCAGCTTAACCAGAATTCCTCAGGATATGTTTCCTGACATCGAAATCCCTCAGCTTACTATAGTGACTGTCTACCCGGGAGCCTCCTGCGAAAACGTCGAAAGACTCATAACTAAGCCTCTTGAAGAAGTTCTCGCGGGAGCATCCAACCTAAAGCATATAAATTCGTGGTCAAAGGACAACGTCTCAATTATACAGCTTGAATTCAACTACGGCACCGATCTCGACGCATCTGCGTCTGACATACAGCAATTCGTGGATTTCGTTTCCGAAAACCTGCCCGACG
This sequence comes from candidate division WOR-3 bacterium, assembly GCA_016926475.1. NCBI lineage: Bacteria > Pseudomonadati > Caldifarciminota > Caldifarciminota bacterium. Next base: position 22,774 of record JAFGON010000090.1, read on the forward strand.
AAGCAAAAAAACCCAGAATCATGAAAATATCGACCGGGCATTATCCAATACTTTATTTCGGAATCAAATACCCAGAAAGCATCTCCGACATAGAAAACGTAGTCAACAACCAGATTGTTGAAAGGATACAGCGCTCTTACGGTGTAGCGAACGTGCTGGTTTTAAACCTCCCTCAAAAGGAGGTCAGGATCAGTCTCAGACCTTCTGATTTGAGAAAATACGGGGTGTCAATAGAGCAAATAAGAACCGCTCTCAGCCTGCAAAACATCGCTATTCCAGCGGGAAACGTAGATATAGGTACAATGAACTGGTCGATTTCAGTGCCTGCGGACCTCGGTTCCGCAGATGAAATAGCTTCTGTTCCGGTATCTTTTCATGACGGCGCCATTGTCAAACTTCTTGACGTCGGCACAATCAAGGACACAATCGCGCCTTCGACCTCTTCTTCAATGGTCGACGGCGAAAAGGGGGTCGTTCTTGTCGTGATGAAACAGTCCGGCGTCAATTCCGTGGAAGTTTCAAACAGCGTCAGAACATCAGTCGAGCAGTTGAGGGAAAATCTTCCAGCCGGCGTGGAAATCGAACTCGTCCAGGATTATTCACAGAACATAACAAACATCATCGGAAACCTCAAACAGACCATATTCATCGTGCTCATAGCCGTAATCGTCGTCGTGTTTTTCTTCCTGAGAAAACTGGTGCCGAGCCTGATAATATCACTTTCCATACCTGCGTCCATAATCATTGTTTTCATCGGACTTTTCGCCTTCGGATATTCCTTCAACGCGGTTTCGCTTATGAGCATCGCCATAGCCATAGGAATGATAGTCGATAACGCGATAGTGGTACTGGAAAACATCGACAAACACAGGGAGAAGTCCGAAGACATGAAGTCCGCCTCAATCAACGGGGCGAGAGAAATGGCTCCGGCGGTCATCGCCGCTACGCTGACGACCGTCATAGTGTTTTTACCACTCATCTTCGTGAGGGGTCTTGTCGGAATTCTTTTCGGACAATTGGCTTTTGTCATAATTGTAACTATCGGTTCTTCCGTATTAACGGCGTTGACCCTGACACCAATGCTGACTTCAAAACTCGAGAAGTCCAAAACGAAAAACATTTCTCTAAGTAAATTTTATGTAATTTCGGAAAAAGCATTTGGAAGTATTGAATTTTTCTACTCGTCGCTTCTTTCATTTGTTCTGAAGCATAAGTTTCCAACCCTGGCAATCGCCGCCTTTTTCTTCCTTGTTTCCCTTTTGCTGATACCTCTTGTCGGCGTCGGTTATTTCTCCAACATCGACACCGGCGAGATGACAATATCAATCAACACACCCTCGGGAACATCTCTCGAAGCCACCGAGGAAGTCACAGCTCAAGTTTTCGCACTTATAGACGAAGTTGTAGATGATAAAATCGTCGCCTTTTCAATCGAGGGGCAAGACGAAAAAGGGCTTCTTTCCACAGCCGGGTTCGATGAAGGAAGCAACATCGCCACAATAATCGTCCGGCTGACACCACTGGAAAAAAGAGGTAAATCTGCTGAGGAAATTGCGGGTATTCTGAGAAGCAGAATGAACGAAATACCAAATATTACCAAATATAACGTTTCAAGCCAGTCAATAATGCTTCAATTTTTACTTGGAGGATCAAGGGAAATTGAAATAGAAATTTCAGGGGAGGACCTTGAAAAAATCAACGGGATTGCCTCTTTTCTTGCCGACACAGTCAGGACATTATCCGGTGTGGCAGACGTTTCGACGACGGTTGACAACGGAAGACCGGAACTTCAAATCTTGATAGACCAAGACAAAGCTTCGTTGCTCGGAATAACACCGATGATGATAGCGATGCAGGTCCGACAGTCCCTTTATGGACAGTACGCAGGTTCGATTATCATCCAAGATTCGGACCGACCGATTTTCATAACATACGAGGAAGCCTCCAAGGACAACGCCGATAAAATCAAAGACATAGTTCTGACGACAGCTTTCGGAAATCAAATTTCGATCGGAGAAATAGCCGAAATTCAAAGAAATTTTGCTCCCATTGAAATCGCAAGAAAAGACAGGACGAGGACGGTAACAGTGATGCTTTCTCTTGCGGGAAAATCGATGGGGGAAATCTCTTCTGAATTGTCTCCCATAATTAACAGAATTGACACCATTAACGGGGTGAATGCCAGGATCGCCGGTCAGACCGAGGACCAGAAAGACACCTTTACGGATCTCGCTGTTGCTTTATTCATCGGCATTGTTCTGGTCTACATGGTCATGTGTGCTCAATTCGGCTCGTTCAGGGATCCCTTCATTATTATGTTTTCAATTCCCTTCACTTTTTCGGGTATCATATTCGCTTTTCTCTTATCAGGATACGAGTTGAACATGATAACTTCCATCGGTGTTATAATGCTCATGGGAATAGTAGTAAACAACGGAATTGTTTTAATTGATAGAATGAGCGCACTCAAAAATTCGGGAAAATCCGTTCTCGAAGCCGTCACAGAAGGAGGCAGATCAAGGTTGAGACCTGTTCTAATGACAGTTCTCACAACTGTGATTGGTTTCATTCCGCTCGCTCTTTCGAGAAAGCAGGGTTATGAAATCTGGTCCCCTTTCGCGACGACAGCCTTGGGAGGTCTTTTGGCGTCGACAATCGTCACTCTGGTGATAGTGCCGGTTATGTATTCTGTTTTTCATAGGGATAAAAATTCTTGATAAAATTTACTCAAAAAAAAAGGCGTCTTTCGACGCCTTTTTGTATCCAATGACTTAAAATTATTTTTTTTCTTTTCCTTTTTCCTTGTCGTCTTTCTTGGCTTTTCTTCCGCCCCTTCGGGTAGCCGGCTTCTTTTCC
>JAFGON010000091.1 GCA_016926475.1 candidate division WOR-3 bacterium
CTTATCTGAATATAAAAATACGAAGACATTTAAGACCGTAAAAGAGTATAAAAAAATAATCGATGATTTTGTCTTTTATGAAGATAAAAGAGTTGTTAAGGAAAAACTTCAAAAGTTTATAACCAAAGCAAAGGAAGTAGAAAAGGTTCACATCCATGGACCGATTGCAGATCGCGAGCTTGAAACATTAAAACAAGATTATGTTATAGCAGATATAGCAGATTCCGATTCAAGTGGTAATCCACAGCCGATTTACAGCAAAAAAAAATATACAGATCAAATCAAAAAGTTTTATAATAAATTGAAAGACCATATCTACGAATTAAATAAATTTTATCCAACAATCAGAAACAATCCTGAATCTTCAACTTTGATTACTGTTTCAATACTTTTGTCGGTTATCCTTTTTTTTGCTGGAGTTATATATCCATTAAGTTTTCTGCCTTTGAATGTCGATTCTAAAATTACTTTGTCCTTCTACGCTTTCTTTCCGCTTCTCTTTTCGCTAAAGGGGATAATATTAGCAATTATTTCCGTCATTTATACTGGTATTATGGTCTATTTTAGAATTGAGAATAGACGATTGAAATATAAGGATGAAAAAATTCTATCGTTTTCAGAGTTTCTAAAAGTAGAAACATATTCAAAATATTTTAAATACTATGAAAAAGAGTAAAGTATGATATTTGAAATACTTTACACTCGTAGTAATTGACGTCGAGTACCATAAAGGATAGGTGTAAAACAATGCAATTTTCAGATAATGAAATCAGGGACATAAATCGATATCTTGAGCAGGGAAAACCTCTTCCGGAAAAATATCGCTTTTTACTTTTTGAAGACAAAAGAGAAGTTGAGTTGGTTTGGAATGGCAAAACAAACGAAGTATGCAACGTTGTTTTACCGTTTCAGGTGATTGAGCAGGTGGATGAACCGCGCGCAGAAAAGGACATTAATATCCAGGGATCCCTTTTTGATGTGGATTTTCGCGGACGGCAATTGAAAGGCTGGACGAACAAGCTCATTTGGGGCGATAACAAATTGATTTTGAGCAGTCTCAAAAATGGCCCCATGCGCGAAGAGATCGAAAAGCAAGGAGGGATAAAACTCATTTACATTGACCCGCCGTTTGACGTAGGTGCGGATTTTTCAATGGATATTGAAATCGGCGATGACACGTTTACCAAAAAACCCAACGTGTTAGAGGAATTGGCCTATAGGGATACTTGGGGAAAAGGTGCAGATAGCTTTATCGCTATGATTTATGAGAGATTGAGTTTAATGCGGGATTTATTGGCGGAGGATGGGAGTATTTATGTTCATAGTGATTATCGGGTAAATAGCCATGTAAGACTTATTCTTGATGAAATATTTGGAAAGGATTTATTCCAAAATGAAGTGATTTGGTGTTATCGGGGGATGGCTGTTTCAAAGAATCATTATGTTAGAAGGCATGACAATATTTATTTTTATACAAAGGCAAAAGCATACCCTTTCTATTGGGATAGGATAACAGAACCATTAACTGAATCTACTGTGGATAAATATAGGTATGAAGATGAAAAAGGTCGAAAATTTCGACTGCACGGTAGAAATATTCAAGGTAGTCCTATCCAAAATCATACCGATATTGATATAAAATGGTTGAAAAGAAATCCTGAATTATGTAGAGTTGACTATTTAGATGAAAAAAAAGGTACAAAGCCGAGAGATTGGTTTTTAATGGATTATATAAATGTAATGTCTTCTGAAAGAGTTGACTACCCAACACAAAAGCCAGAATCTTTACTTGAAAGAATAGTCAAAGCCTCTTCTAATAAAGGCGATCTTGTTGCAGATTTCTTCTGTGGTTCTGGTACTACACTAGCCGTTGCAGAAAAACTCGGCAGAAAGTGGATTGGTTCTGATTTGGGTAAATTTGCAATTCATACCACCCGCAAGCGCATAATCGGCGTTCAGCGACAGATGAAAGAAGCGGGTAAAAATTACAGAGCTTTTGAAATTCTCAACCTCGGCAAGTACGAACGCCAGCATTATATCGGTGTGAATCCAAATTTGCGCGAAGAAGAAAAGAAAAAACAAATTGAGCAGAAAGAACAGCATTTCACCGAATTAATTTTGCATGCCTACCGCGCCCAAAGCGTTGATGGATTCCGGGTATTTCAGGGGAAAAAGGCAAATCGACTCGTGGCCATCGGTCCGATTAATTTGCCCGTGACCCGTCTTTTTGTCGAAGAGATCATTCTCGAGTGTCGGGAAAAACATATCACCAAAGTGGATGTCCTGGCGTTTGAATTTGAAATGGGTCTTTTCCCGAATATTCAGGAGGAGGCGAAAAACAAAGGTATTGACCTGGCCATGAAATATATTCCCCGGGATGTTTTTGACAAAAGAGCTATTGAGAAAAATCAGGTAGTATTTCATGACGTTTCTTATATCGAGGTGAAACCTCATTTCAAGAAAAATGCCGTAGCAGTGGAATTGACCGATTTTTCTGTTTTTTACAATCAGGATTCGATTGCTAATGCAGAATCGAATCTGAAAAACGGAAGCAATAAAATTGTCGTGGAAAATGGACAGATAATTAAAGTCTCAAAGGATAAAAACGGGATAACTTCCCGCGAAATATTAACGAAAAAATGGACGGACTGGATTGATTACTGGTCGGTCGATTTTGACTTTGAAAGCAAACGCGAGATCGTGCAGATAAAAAATGTGAATGGCGAGACAGAGGAGGTTTGGACAGGGGATTTTATTTTTGAGAATGAATGGCAATCCTTCCGCACAAAAAAAGACCGCTCTCTTGAATTAAAAAGCGTATTTAAGGAATATGACGTTGGCCGGAATAAAATCGCGGTCAAGGTCGTGGATATTTTCGGGAATGATACGATGAAAATCATTGAAGTTACTATCGGGGGGAAAAGATAAAATGGCACTGCATAAAAATTTTCCAAAATCACCTCATGCTGTTTTAGAACCAGACCTGCGCTGGTTTCCAGCTGATGAAGCCTTGCGAGAACAGGGCTATGAAAAACTTTTGCCTCCGCTTGTGGCGCGACTCAGAAAAGAAGTCAAAGTGTGGAGAGAGGCAGGATATGAGGGAGCCAGCTCAACAAGCCAGGCGCTTTTAAAATGGTGGTTTAAAACAGAGCATATTTTACCGACTGCAGACGGAAACACGTTTACTTTTCAGTATTATTTTGCACAACGGGAAGCGGTGGAAACCATCGTCTTTTTGCATGAAATCGTGCAGGTAAAAGATAAATATGATTTGCTCCGTTTTGATAGTTCGGGCGCAGTGTCGGCTGGCATGTTCCCGGAAACATGGCGCCGGTTTGTTATTAAAATGGCCACGGGAAGCGGAAAGACAAAAGTTTTAAGTCTGATTTTAACATGGTGTTATTTTCACAAACTGTACGAAGAGGATTCTACACTGGCCAGAAATTTTTTAGTGATAACACCAAATATTATCGTGCTGGATCGAATTCGTTCGGATTTTGACGGATTGCGGATATTTTTTGAAGATCCGGTATTACCGGAAAATGGATTTGATGGGCAAAACTGGAAGGATGATTTTCAGCTTTCATTGCATATTCAAGATGACGTGAATGTCACCCGCAAAATGGGAAATATTTTCCTCACCAATATTCACCGCGTCTATGACAGCCACCAGAAAGAACCTTCTTTTGATGATGACGACCGCACGGAATATTTTTTGGGAAGGCGACCAGTAGGAAAAACCAACGAGTCCAAAATCGAATTGGGTGATATTGTTCGGGACATTGACGAGCTGGTGGTTCTGAATGATGAAGCCCACCATATCCACGATGAAAGGCTTGAATGGTTCAAGTCGATTGAAGATATTCACAATCGGCTTTTACAAAAAGATGGGTGTTTGTCTCTACAAGTAGACGTAACCGCCACCCCGAAACACAACAACGGCGCTATTTTTGTACAGACGGTTTCTGATTATCCGTTGGTAGAAGCGATCTACCAGGACGTGGTCAAACACCCTGTTCTGCCGGATTCAGCCAGTCGCGCAAAGTTAAGCGAAAAGAAAAGCTCAAAATATACAGAAAAATACGAGGATTATATTCACCTGGGATTTCTGGAATGGAAAAAGGTCTATGATGAGCATTTGAAAACTGGTAAAAAAGCCATCTTTTTTGTAATGACCGATGACACGAAAAATTGCGATGAAGTGGCCGAATATCTGGAAAACCGATACCCGGAATTCAAGGATTCGGTTTTGGTGATCCACACAAAAAACAATGGAGAAATTTCTGAAACCGCATCCGGCAAGAAGAAAGAAGAGTTGGAAGAACTCCGCAAAGCGGCAAATGAAATTGATAATCCAGAGAGTAAATATAAAGCCATTGTTTCTGTACTCATGCTGAAAGAAGGATGGGACGTGCGCAACGTGATCACGATTGTTGGACTGCGAGCTTATGTATCAAAGAGTAATATCTTGCCAGAGCAAACACTAGGCCGGGGACTCCGGCGCATGTATCGAGAACAGGACTTGACCGAATATGTCAGCGTCGTGGGAACTGACGCATTTATGGATTTTGTGGAATCAATACAGAATGAAGGAGTTGAACTTGAGCGGAAGAGAATGGGAGGAGATTCTACCCCCAAAGCACCCCTCGTCATTGAGGTGGATAATGAAAATACAAAAAAAGATATCGGGAAATTGGATATTGAGATACCGGTTTTAACCCCAAGAATATTCCGGGAATATAAAAATCTTTCCGAACTGGATGTGGCCAATTTCGCAATTCAGAAATTGCCGGTCAAACAATTCACTGAGGAAGAACAAAGAGAGATTGTGTTTAAGGATATTACAACCAACGAAATTACGCATAAAACTTTGCTTGATAGTGATTTCGTGGCCAACTACACGAGCGTTGTGGGATATTTTACCCAAGTCATCATGAAAGAGCTCCGACTTGTGAGCGGATATGACATTTTGTACGAAAAGGTAAAAACCTTTATTCGTGATTTTTTGTTTATTTATTCGGTTGATCTGGAAGACCTGAACATTTTACGCAACCTCTCCGAGCTGGAGGCGACAAAAACAATCATCGAGACATTTAAAAAGAAGATCAATGAATTGATCATTCTTGACAAGGGAGAAGCCGAAATACGGGATTATATCAAAATCAGCAAGTGCCGTCCGTTTGTGGTCAAAGATCAAGGCTATTTAGTACCAAAGAAAAGTGCGTTCAATAAGGTAATTGGAGATAGTCACCTTGAGCTAGAGTTTGCGAATTTTCTGGAATCCTGTGAGGATATCATTTCATATGTTAAAAATTATTTTGCGGTGAATTTCAAGATTGATTATAAAAACAGCTCCGGAGACATATCCAACTATTATCCCGATTTTTTAGTCAAGAAATCAGAAAAAGAAATTTTTATCATAGAGACAAAAGGGCAGGAAGATTTGGACGTGCCGTTAAAAACAGAACGTCTGGATC
>JAFGON010000092.1 GCA_016926475.1 candidate division WOR-3 bacterium
GGGGATTTGCAGACAAAATAAACACCGCTTTTAAAACGCGGTTGTTTTCTGCTGATCACTTCCGGCGTGTGCTTAAGAAGATATATAGTCTTAAGCAAGCTACTGAGTTTTGTGTCGAAGTTATTGCTTTCCAAAACCTTGAGCCGGCTTTCCTGGGAGAAATACTCGAATTCACTGTTGCCTGGAATTTTCATCTTCCCATCCACAACACAAATGAATCCTTTTTTATTTCTGGAAATTAAATCATTGGTGGAATTTTCGAACTTGAAAAGAACGTCGTTGATTTTAATCCCCTCGATTTCCCTTTCCCTGACTATCAACAACTTTTCCCTGAACACCCTCGGGAATACTCTGCTCTTAAAATAATAGTCATCGCCGTTCTTAGTGAAGATTTCTTCAAAATTCTTTACGTTAATAAAACTGCTTTCGTTCAAGGCGTTATGGACAAATGGCAATTCATAATCCCAGTTGCTGTTCTTCTGGAACATAGAGATTTCATTGATGACTTTGTTGAGAAATTTGGTGAACTTGACGCATTTTTTCAGGGGCATTCCTGCCCTTGAACCGGGGAAAAGCTTTTCAATAGTGCTGTTTACAGTAAGTTTTTCCCAAAGATACTGCGAAACTTCATATACTTTTCCGGAATCAATACAGAAAAAACCTACCATTTTTTTGTCACCGAGAATAAATTCCTTCTTCAGAGTCTTGTAAAAACTTCCGCCCTTGTTTTCCGGAGGCGGAACAATCCAGTGGGCCGCCTTTCTTGTAAAAATTTTTAAATCTTCAATTTCCTTTTCGGAGCTGAATGCGATTTCTTTCAAGCTTGCGGCAAGAAAAGTAAGCCCTTTAAGCAGTTTTTTTCTCTTGAATATTTCCACTTGCATAGTTTTCCTCGCTTTTTAAAATTTCTGAAATTATTTCAACTGCGGTATCGTCGTCATTGTCAATGTATTGGTCGCAAATCCCTGTTATTCTGTAGCTGTCAACGCTCATTCCGTGAAGATTCCTGTTGAGCCAATCATCACCCTGACTGAGTATAACTTCCTTCGCTTTTTCAAAAAGTTGAATATCCTTTTCGCATGATGAAACGTTTTTTTCCTGCAAAAGCCTTGCTTTGTTCAAAATTGTCAGGGCTGATTTAAAAGCTTCTTTTCCCGATGTCGAAATCTTGAATTTTTGAAGTATTCTCTCTGTGCTTTCCTCGTTTTCCGGTTCTATCTTGATAAAACCCAGATCCCTGATTGTCTTTTCAAGTATTTCCTTCTCTAGATTTCTCGTATTCCCGTCCTCGATGGCGGGATAAATCCAGGAAAACTCGGAAGCCATTTTAAAATTATCCCTAAAGACTTTCGTTGTAATTCTGATTTTTTTTGACATGTCTATCGCGAACATGACTTTTAACGTCCTAAAAATCATTCCCACTCTTCTCTCGCTTACCGCTTTGAATTCTTTTTCGGAACATACATCCTGGGCATTCCTGTAATAAGCAGCGCAGAATTTTTCGGATAAATCGGTAATTTTTTGGGGCAAAGTATAATATTCTTTTTTTACTTTCTTTATAAGGGCTTGAAGTTTTTCAGTAATGTTCTTGTCGAACTCGTTATCTTCTCTCAGAAGCGACGATTTTTCATTATTTCCTTTGACAATTTTGAGTATGTCATCTTCTTTGAAATAATCATCTATCTCCACAATCTGGGCAAATCTATCTGCGAGTGCAGGGTCAAGTGTATAAGCACCGGGATAATTCAGGGGATTCATCGCTGAAAACACATACCTTAACGAAGGAATATTTTTTCCCATCAAGGATCTGTCCTTGATGATTTCAAGCCATTTGCTCTGCATGGCATAATTCGCCCTCGATAATTCGTCAATCAATATGAATTTTTTATTCCACAAGGTCATGGGCGATTTTATGTATTCCATTTTACTTTTTTTCATCATTTCAGGATCTGGGAAACCGATGATGTCTTCAAAAACCGATTTAGATGCGTCGTATGCGTTGAATTCTTTTTCATCTCCTTCCGTTTTATATCCGAGAGCACGCGCTAACTGACACAACATAAACGTTTTACCAGATCCGTGTTTTCCTATAAAAAGAAGTGGTTCCCCTGTGACCAATGATGAAAGAATTATTTTGGAATACTTTTCGTATCCAAAAACTTGAAGTTTTTGTAAAATTTCATCCATTTTAATCTCCTTTTTTTATTATAGTGTTGCTAAATTTTATTACATCTTTGTTTATAGTATAAATTTGATGCAGTGTCAAGAAAAATTTATAAGTGCATTGAAAAAATTATTACCATTATTGCTTTGTTTTATTTTATCAACTGTGTTATCATCTGCCATGGTTATAAAAAAAATTAAGCTGTCCGATATTTGTGAAATCAGAGCCGGCTATCTTTTTAGATTTAAGATAGAAGAAGATAATGAAGGAGATGTTCAGGTAATACAGTTATCAGACGTCGGCCGTTCTCTTATTTTAGAAAATTTAGGCCAATTTAAATCCATTAAAATTGACGATAAAAGAATTCTCGAAAAACATCTTCTCAAAGAGGACGAAATCTTATTCAAAGCCAAATCAACCAACCATGTCGCAGCTGTTTTCAAGGGTAATTTTAATGCCCTCGCGACGCACCATTTTTTTATCATGAGAATACGGCCAATAGAGGGTATAAATAGGAATGAAATATTCCCCCCTTACCTTGCCCTTTACATCAACCTTCCCCCTTCGCAGACTCATTTTTCATCCAACAGGGCGAACACACATATAATAAACAAAAACTCTCTCGAATCACTTGAAATAGCATTACCTGATATCGAAATTCAAAAAAATGCGGTTAATGTCTATGAAAACCTCACCAAACAGATGGAAAATTACGGGAAAATTATCGAACATAAAAAAGAATTACTGGACCTGACTCTCAGCAATTTACTGGGAATATCAAATGCTTTTAAGGACTGACAGGTTGTTTTCCGATAAAGGAAGAGAATACATTGGGCTGTACCAGAATTTCTGCGATGGCCGGCAATCATGGAACAGTTTTTCTCTGTTCTTCGGGGCAGTTCTTCTGAAGTTTTGCGAGGAATCAAAGGTTTCTTCAAACCCTTTCTCAAAAAACACAGAGCATCCTTTTTCGGGTCTTGTCACAGAAAAAAACGCCTATGAAAACCTGATATCTTTGTTGGATAAGTTTTTACAAAACAATTCCATTGAATTTACCGACATCACAAATCAAGACTTCTTTGAAAATAACTTAAGCAAGGAAGGAAAAGACAGGAAGGTAAAAATACTGGCTCTTGAGCTGTCGGACAAGAATAAATCTTTGACGGATGAGAAGGGTTTATTTTTTATTACCCTCTTCAGGTATTTTCAGCACGGAAACTATTTTTTCAACCCAGAACAGAGGGCTCAAGAAAACGCCAAAAAGCTTATGTTTGCTTTGGCTGAAAAAAAGGGTTGTGAAAATATAGTGTTTTCAGGCATAGAAAACGGGGTGTATTTTGATTATCAGGAAAATTATACCCGTAATATTTTCGTCGGAACTGAATCCATGTATTCCTTCTTGATCCAGACTATTTTGAAAAAATTCTCTGAATCTGAAAACATAAAAATTCTGAAACCTAAAGACGCTCTGACTTCCGGAGAAAAATTCTTAAAATTTCATTTTCCTAAATCATACGTATCCATGAGAAGAATTTTTTTCAGAAACGAAAGAGAACCCGGAGATATTCGAAGAGCTGACAATCTTTACAAAGAATACCTTTCAAAAGAACTCAATCTATTGTTTACTGAAGGAAAAGGCATTTATTTATATGTTGACGCAAGGACTCTGGCTGAAGATTATCTGAGAAATGAATTTTTTGTTTTGATTTCTCAAAAACCTCTTGATTTTGCCGTAAGACTTCCAAACATGTACTTTTTGGGAAATTACCGGCAGTCATTCGTATTCGGTTTCAGCAATAACAAGACGAAAAAAGGTGTTTTGCTTGTCGATGCGTCAATTTTCACTGAAAATAAAACAAGAAATAGTCTCACAACTGAGATTGTCGAAAGTATCGCGGATATAATCACCAATAGAAAAGAAAAAAAATATTATGCAAAAATATTTACTGAAATCGAAGATTTTAAACTAAACCTTTTCAAACCTCTTCACCCGGAATCCGCAGGTTCGGAGAATTTTTCAGATAAACTCAAGAATCTAAAAGATGAGATAAATTCCCTGACCGAGAATATCGGAAAATTAGAAGATGAATTCGATGAATTGACAGACGATATTAAAGGTCGAATACCAGAAGGTTGAGAACCTTCTGGTTGAGAACATTTCGGTTGAGAACTTTAAGGTTGAAAACCTTTCAGCTTACAATCTGCTGTTTGAAAACACTATTCCACAATAATTTTAAGACTATATTCACCTGTTCCGGAATTTGTCGAATAAACCCTCGCCTCATACTCATCTGGTCCGGCGATGACATATATAAGCGCATCACCCATAGGGTACTCGCTGTCCCATTCGGCTAGAACCGCACCTGTGGAGACTTCGATTAGTTTGAGAAGAGGAGTGAAAGCTTCGGTCGTAACTTCGACCCTTACTTTGTCTCCTGTCGTAGCTTCAAAAGTGTATGCATCATAGGGAAAGTTCATGTGGTTGGGATCCGTCAGGTCGCCCTCTTCTATCGTGCCGGATTTTTCGATAATCTGCTCAGTTGGTTCAACCCTCGCAGTTGTATCAGCCGGCTCTGAAGATTCACCGCCAGATTCGTTTTTTGAACATTCCCAAGAGAGCAAAAGCGTCAGAATTATTATCGGCAAATAGCACCAAACATGCATCTTTTTCACAACATTTACTCTCATTATAAACCTCCTGTTTTAAAAGGGTTTCATATCCATAGATCGAGAGAAAATCGGAAGATTATTGAAAAGATGTTTTTTGTATTCATTAATTATCTGCTGATATGATTTTTGAGCCGGCTGTCGATTTCGAAAGGTTCAGATATCCCCATCCTCATCTTCTTGAAATCCTTGTGTGAGACGTTCAGAAGATAGTTGAATTCACTCGGGACAATGACGCTGGGGACTTTTAGAACAGGAAATTTATTTTCTTCATACCAATCGTCTCCGATGTTCCTTAAGGCTGAAGGCGCCGGAAACTTTCTCCAGTTATTCGGCAATATTTTTGGATCTATTTCTTTCACCATGGAATTTTCAAAAATGACGGGTATCAGAACATAGTTTTCAAGCAGAGTCTTGTCCAAGTGGACCGTGATTTCAAGCAAAGCGAGAGAGATATTTTCAGAGGTGTAAACCACTTTTTTCCCTGAACTGTTCCACCTCCCGCCGTAAATTCTGGCTCCTTCACCTGAAAAAGCCGTTGCCTCAAATTTCTTTTTGACAATCCGCCAGGAGGTTATCTTCAAGGAAAAACGCCGTGTTCGAGCCTGCCCATTAGATTTTCGACTTCCTTGGCTCCGGTTTCGCTTTTTATGAAATCTATAGGTCTGAGGTTCCCGAGGCCAACCTGCTTTTCGGAAAGCCATTTTTTTGCACTGTCGAAATCCCCTTCGAAAAGCTCAATGGCTTTCCAGAAAACTCTCGACAATCTGACAAGTCTGTCGGATTCGTCGGGTTCGAGTTTTCCGGCGATTTTTCTTCTCTGAAGCGTTCGAACGCTTATCTGAAGAAGCTCCGCCAGTTCACTTGCGTTCATCTCGAGGTTTTTTTGAAATTTTAAAAAAGCGGAGTACGGAATTCCACCTTCTATGTTCTTCAAAAGAGGTTCTGTATCACAGGCCTTAAGCCCCAAGAGTATTAAGTACGGATGGGAATTTTTTTCGCCGGCAGAGTTGAGATGCTTTTTCAGATAATCGGCAGAAACGCCTTTATTTTTAGTTTCTTTTACAGCCATAAAATTCTTTTGCCATTTGGCTTGATTATACCAGACATTTGGCGTAAGGTAAATCATTTTATTTAAATATATTATTTTGTAATTGAAAATCAAATTGAATCAAATACAAATAGGACTAATTTAATGAGTTTTTACAATATATGTGATAGTTTATTGATAGGATTATCAACAAAGGAGTACTGATGAAGAAAATGTTTGTTTTAATTGGTATATTCGCTTGCGTTTCTATTTTCGCAAGCGGACATGGTCCGTCTGGGACAATCTTCTCAGAAGCGGTGACAATACACACCGGCGAAGGCATTGACCCCGAAGAAGGAATGCTTCCCGAGACAACACCATATCCTGTCCAAAATCAAGAAGACTTAACCATGCGCACTGAACCATCCAGATACGCCCCTCTCTGGGGTCCGGACCTTTTGGTCACGGACCAATGCGTGATTCCCTACAGATACAACATCGCCCTCGATTACGATGCCAACGGCTATATCTATGCAGGCATTCAATCCTGCCACTCTTCTGGCACCGACACACTTTTTGTATACAGAACAACCGACAATGGCTATACATGGAATATGATTTACAGTATGAATCCAGGCACAGGCGGGCAATTGCTTGATTTCGATATGAAGTTGGAACCATTCGTAAGCGACAACCCTAATATATACCTGATATGGGCTGACTCAGTTCCCGCTTCCGGGTATAGGCTTTTTTTCGGAGCTGTTCAACCCGGATACGGAGAAAGATGGCTGCAGTTTTCCGACCCGGATTACGACAGCGTGTTTCAGGTAGCAATGGATGTCGAACCTGATTCAAATCCCTTTATTGTGATTTCCTTAATAAGACTTTACCACACGCCGGGAGAAACTTCTTGGTTGACTGCGTCTTCTGCGGACACCGGAGTAACATGGGACATGTATGGACCGCATACTTCTTCATTGGGTCCAAAGGAAGTGACCGCCGCCTGCAATGACTCCGACGTTTTTTATGTCGGAACAATATATAATCAGTCCTCCAACAGATTCAGAATGTGGGGCAATCAATCTGGCTTTGTCAATGTGTCTTCAGCAAACGACACTGTGAGGTCCACACCGCAGTTAGCTTCGCAAAAATACCACACGTATCCGTCCAATTACGTCTACGGACTTTACACACAGGGGACTAATCCAAGAGTATATTACAACTACAGTTCAGACGGAGGGAACACCTGGCAAACACCCGGAATCTGGTCGATGTCCGGTGATGTGTATTCAAACAATCCAAACATGA
>JAFGON010000093.1 GCA_016926475.1 candidate division WOR-3 bacterium
AACGCTGAGAAGGTAGAAAACGCGCTCTTATCCGCTGGTTTTGAAAAGACAGAAGGGCAATCCGATTTTTCCATAATCTTCGCCTGTTCCGTGACCGAACAAGCTCAAAATGAATCGGAAGCTTGGATCAGAAAAATGGGCAAGACTTCAAAAAAAGTATTTGTAAGCGGTTGTCATGGGAAAAAAGCCGGGGATGGCAATGAAATTTTAGCAGAACTCGCGGTTTCGTCGCCCTCGACGTTTTCAAAGCGGAAAAGAGCCAGACCCGTCGTTTCAATACAAGAGGGGTGCAATTCGTTTTGCTCTTTCTGCGTGATAAACAGTTTGAGAGGAAGACCAATTTCGCGAGATGTCGATGATGTGGCTTGTGAAGTGCAAAGCCTCGAAAAATCAGGATATTCTGAAGTCGTATTGTCGGGTATTAGTCTTGGAAAAATTAAAAATGGACTGGGCCGTTTTCTGAAAGAGCTTCTTTTAAAAACCGGCAATATCCGTTTTAGACTGGGTTCACTTAACCCCCAGGATATAAAAGAAGACGGGGATTTTATCGAGGTTTTCGCTCAAAACAGGATAATGCCTTATGTTCACCTATCACTGCAGAGCGGTTCTGACCGAGTTCTTAAAGATATGATGAGGCGTTACAATACTTCCGAAGTATGGGAATTATTGAGTGTTTTCAGAAAAAACCGATCAAAGCCGGGCATCGGAGTGGATGTAATTGCCGGCTTCCCGACTGAAACAATGGAGAATCACATGGAGACAGTCCGTTTTCTGGAGAAAACCCAGCCGTCTTTCGCTCATGTCTTTCCTTATTCAGCGAGAAAAGGCACCCTCTCTAATCTTTACCCGGATGAAGTAGGCAAAGATGACAGAAACCTGAGAGCGTTTCATTTGCGTGATTTTATGCGAAAATCAAATTTGGTTTTTCTAAAAAACCTTGTCGGGGAAGAAAGAACCGCGATTGTAGAGAGAAAAAACGGGGAAAGTTACGTTTTAAGAGTCGACAACTTCGCTGTCGCAGAAACTTTCACGAAAGAGAAAGTCAAAGTTTCTTCCGCAGTCAGAATCAAGATATTTTCTTTTGATGAAAAGACAAATACTCTCAAAGCGGAGATACTCGGTTTTTAAAAAGTTCCTCCGAACTCGACATAAAATAATACTCATTTCAGAGTTTCGGAAAATTCGGCTTTTTATGGTAATAATTTTATTAGAACAGCAGGGATATTTTGCTATAATCTTCTCTCATGAAATTTTACATCAAGACATACGGTTGCCAGATGAATTTCGCAGAATCAAGGTATGTTGAGGAAAAATTGCTCGGGATGGGTTATGAGGAGAGTAAAAGCGCCGAAGATGCAGACCTGGTTGTAGTCAACGGTTGTTCGGTTAGAGAACACGCTCAAGAGAGGACTCTTGGATGGCTGAAATCACTTTCGAAAGAGAGGAAGAAAGTTTTAGCGATGGGGTGCCTTGCTGCTCATGTCCCGCAAAAGTTGTATGAAACGGGAGCCGATACGGTTTCATACATCATAGACTTTTCCGAATTTGAAATTTCAGATGGTCAAAAAACAAGGGTAAATCCGAAAATACCCGAAGACCGACTTGAATACGAAATCCCTATTGTCCGGGGCTGCGACAGATTCTGCACTTATTGCATTGTGCCTTACCTGAGGGGTAAAGTCGTCTCCAGAAGACCGGAAGAGATCTTGAGAGAGATAGAGTCCTGCGTCCTGAAGGGAGGGGCGGTTTTCAATTTGCTGGGCCAGAATGTCAACAGGTATGATTACGGGGGGTACAAATTGTCAGACCTTCTTAGAGACGTGTCCGATATTTCGGGTGTCATGGGCTTGACTTTTACGACTTCGCATCCTGCGGATCTAACCGAGGGGACAGTTCGGGTCGTGGCCGAAAAAGACAATATTTTTAAGTATTTTCATCTGCCTTTTCAAAGCGCTTCCGACAGGCTTTTAAAGAGAATGGCTAGGGGTTACGACTCAAAAAAATACCTGGCTGACATAGAAATGATAAGGGATATATATCCAAAAATGAGGATTTCAACCGATGTAATGGTCGGTTTGCCTGGAGAAACTCAGGAAGATTTTATCCAGACGATAGGTTTCGTTGAAAGATTGAGGTTCGATGAAGCTTATATGTACGCGTACTCTCCGAGAAAAGGCACTCTTGACAACCTGGCCCCTGATCTTGTGGAAAAGAATATTCGTAAAAAAAGATTGGTAAAGCTCATTGACGTTCAGAGGAATATTTCTCTGGAGAAAAAGAAGGAAAAAATCGGTACATTCGGCAGGGCTATTTTAACTTCGAAGTCGAGGTTCGGAGGGTATTCATTCGGCATGCTTTTTGACATGTCTCCTGTTTTAACAGACGCAGAATTCAGGATCGGCCGGATGTTGGATTTAGAGATAAAAGAGCTGAAAGGAGGGACTCTTTTTGGACAGCCTGTTTGAAGACGCTCCATCGGTTCCTCAAACTCCTTTTCTCAAGCAGTATTTCAGGGAAAAGAAAAAATTCCCGGACGCAATACTATTTTTCAGGATGGGCGATTTCTACGAGACATTTTTCGACGACGCGAAAACCGTCTCAGATTTGACAGGCATAGCGCTGACTTCAAAACCTGCGGGTAAAAACACGAGAGTGCCTCTGGCGGGAGTGCCGGTTAAAGCAGTTGAAACATACATCAACAGCATCATAGGAAAAGGATACAAAGTAGCCGTCTGCGAACAGCTTGAGCCTCCAGGTAAAAAACTGATAAAAAGGGAAATCGTCAACCTAATAACTCCGGGCACGGCAGTTGAACCTTCTCTTTTAAACCCTGAAAAGGACTTGTATGTTTGCTGTGTGGTCACCGGGAAAAAAACATCCGGAATCGCGTACGCAGAAGCCCTCAGTGGTGAATTCAGGGCAGGGGAAATTTTAACTCAGAACTTAGAGGAAGAACTTTTGAGAATATCGCCCAAGGAAATTCTTCTTCCGGAAGCCGCCGAATTCAATTCCGGTGAATGGTTTATATCCCGTCTCGACTTGACGTATTTCAGCCCCTCGATTTTGGCGAAACTCAAAAAGAATCTGGGGACGAAAACTTTGCTCGGATTCGGGATAAAAGACGAATCTCAAGCCGCCATAGCCGCCGCAGCACTTTATGAATACTTATCGAGGACGACAAACAGTTCTTTGGACCACATGAAAAAAATCCGAAAACACGATTTTTCAGAATACATGAACCTCGACATGACCACATTGAAAAACCTCGAGATCACGGAATCTTCATCTGGTGAAAAAAAAGACTCGCTCCTGGGCACGCTTGACATAACTCAACTGGCATGCGGAAGAAGGCTTTTGAAAAAATGGATATCGGAACCTCTTTTGGAAAAGGATAGGATTGAAGAAAGATACGACGCGGTCGAAGAGCTTATAAAAAATAAAGACGCCAGAGAAGACATCTCGAGTATTGTAAAAGACCTTCACGACCCTGTCAGGATGTCAGGAAGGCTCGGAACAGGAAGAGCCACAATTTACGAATTGATGAAGTTTAAAAATTTGCTGTCTTCCATTCCGAAAATCAAAAAAGCGATGATGCCCCTTCAGTCAAAAATATTCAGAAGGATACTGGAAGGACTCGACGAGCAAAAAGAGCTTCACGAAGAGCTGGAAAAATCCCTGACAGATTCCGTCGAAGACATAATCAAAAGGGGTTACGACCCGGATTTGGATCGTATTAAAGAAGATGTCAGAGAAGCACTCTCATACATAAGCATCCTGGAAAAGCGGCGCAGGGAACAGACCGGAATCTCTTCCATCAAAATAAAATACAACGCGGTAATAGGTTATTATTACGAAGTGACAAAACCGAACCTTGACCTGGTTCCGGCTGATTTCAGAAAAAAGCAGTGGCTTTCAAACGCCGAAAGGTTCAGCGACCAGGAATTGGACAAGCTCGAAGAGAGGATAATATCTGGACAGCAAAAGATAAAAAACATCGAAGACAGAATAATCGGCAGAGCGAGAGACCTATGCCGTCAACACTCGACTTTGACGAGGGAAAACGGAGAATTGATTTCAGAGATTGACGTTCTTGTCTCGTTTGCCAAAATCGCCGAGAACAACGGATACACAAGACCAAGTTTATCTGAAAAACCGATACTTTTCATCAAAGAATCAAGACACCCGGTTGTCGAAAACAACATCAGCTCCGGTTATTTTGTCCCCAACGACATCTCGCTTGACGTCGAAAACGGGCCTTCTCTGGCGATTATAACCGGTCCAAACATGGCGGGTAAATCGACCTACATGAGACAAGCTGCTCAGACAGTTGTGATGGCTCAAAGTGGATGCTTTGTCCCGGCTCAATCGGCGGTCGTAGGACTGACGGACAGGATATTTTCGCGAATAGGGGCAAGCGACGACATTTCCAAAGGGATAAGCACCTTCATGGCAGAGATGATAGAGACAGCGAACATCACCAACAACGTCACAGACAAAAGCCTTGTAATCTTAGACGAAATAGGCAGGGGGACAAGCACCTTTGACGGTATTTCAATAGCTTGGGCTGTAGCGGAGTACCTTTTGGAAAACGTCAAATGTAGGACTCTTTTTGCCACTCATTACCACGAATTGACTGCCCTGCCCGATAAATTCAAATCCGCAGAAAACCTGAACATCTCGGTTAAAAGGTCGGGGGAAAAGATACTTTTCACGAGAAAAGTCGAAAAAGGTTCAAGCAGCCACAGTTATGGAATAGAAGTCGCCCGTCTCGCGGGTTTGCCGCCTGAGGTTATCGAACAAGCCAGAGAAATTCTCCGCACCCTGGAAAAACATGAGGTAGTAATTCAGGACGATAAAGATAAAACTCCAAGAAATGAAATCAAACGGCCTGTGAGCGATAAAATAAGGGAGTATTTGTGGAGTATCAACCCGGAAGAATTGACTCCCAAAGAAGCTCTTGACAGGCTTTTTGAACTGAAAACATTTATCTCTGAAGAGGACGGTTAAATTGCTGGTTTTTTTGTTTTCTATCTGGGCTATTCTCAATTCTCAAAATGTTTCCTGCTTGGATTATTACGCGGGCAGGGTCTACGCCGGAACTTTGGGTGACGGGCTTTACATTATCGAGACCAAAGATTTTCTCGTCAGAAAATTCTCGGACTCTGTCGTCACTTGCCCTTACATCACGGAATTGGAAGCCTCGGAAAGGGGTCTGCTCGTCGGAACTTACAACGGGTTGTATTGCATTGACGGAGAAGGGCATCTCCTCTACTCTTATGTTTCAGATGACTACTATGACAGGTTTGTCACTTCAATAGGTTATTTTAGAAGTTTCAGTGTAGTCGGAACTTCATCGGGAATATCAATAATCCGCGATGGGATTGTCGTAAAAAGACCTTTTTACTCACCTGTCTCGTGTGTCTCGGTCGCCGGGGATTCCGTTCTGATAGGATCCATTGAAGGTTTATTCGTGATGGAACAAGATTTGACTGTCAGAAAAATTCCTGTTCCTGTTGAAAATTTCCCTGTTAGTTGTGTTTTTGCAGACAGCGGATGGATCTGGATAGGTCTTGAAGACGCCTATGAAGACTATTCTCCCGGAGGGCTTTATCTTTTCGGGGGAGGCTCGCTTTTTTGGAGAATCGATGTCATTTCAGCCATGAAATATTACGGAGTGAGCGATATTTGTAAAGTAGATGATTCTCTTTTGATATCTGTCTACAAGATGCTGGACGGCTTGAAATTAGGTTACAACACCGTCCTTTTTCACGGTGTCGTATCCCGTCTATCTTTAGACGAAGACCAAACACCGCTAAATGTAGCAGTGAACGATATTCTTTTCATTCCCGAGAGAAATGAAATATGGCTGGCGACAGTCAAAGGAATAGAAATAATCGGTTTGGATTGAAAAGATGAATTTCAGGCAATCTAAAACTTTTCTCAGAGAACTTCACGACAATGAAAATTCGGTTCAAAAATATTTCGAGCCCGATCTTTTCGGATTGAAAAAAGCGGTACCTCTTTTTGACACCCGAGGTATGATAAAAGTCAAAATCGTAGGGACAAACGGAAAAGGCTCCGTTGTTTCTATGCTCGTTTACGCTCTGCGCGAATGCGGTTTGAAAACGGTTTCATTTTCGTCTCCACATCTTGTAGACGAACTCGAGCGAATCTGCATAGACGGTGAAAAGGTTTCCCATGAAAAGTTTTCGAGCGCACTATCAGAGGTCATCCTCAGATTTGACAAGAAGTTTACATATTTTGAGACGATGCTTTTGACCTGTTTGGCTATTTCTGTCTCCGAGAAGCCCGATGTTTTAATTCTCGAAGCCGGGATGGGAGGCAGATACGACGCCACAAACGCTGTACAATGCGGTATCGTCGCCTGTACTTCGATTTCTCTCGATCACGTGGAATTTTTAGGGCATACGGAAAACCAGATCGCCCTTGACAAAGCCGGCGGGTTTTCCGGTCCCTGCGATGTGGTCGTTTCTTTTGAAGGCACTAAGTTCGATATTTTCCGGATAAGGGCACATATAAACGGCGCAAAAATCCACAGAGCCGATGAATTGATAGGCTTTAAATCAGGTTTTTCTTTGGAAGGCGGGACAGGTTGCCGGACCGATGAGTTCGGCACGGCGACAACGCTTTTAAAAGGCGATTATCAGATAGAAAATTTAAAATTGGCGCTCTCTATTTTGAAATTGCTAAAAAAAGATTTCGATATTGAGAATTGCCTGGTAGTTAGCGGTTTAATGAACGCAAGACATAAGGGAAGGCTTCAGTACATTTCACAAAAACCACTGAAGATAATCGACGGCAGCCACAATGTTCAAGGCGTCCGTGAAACAGTCCGTTTCCTGGAAAAGACACACCGGGTCAAATTCAAAGTTTATTTCTCATCGATGAAAGACAAAGATTATTTTGGAATGATTCAGGAACTTGACAATATCGCGTTGTGTTTTGTGATAACAGGCACGGGTGGTGAAAGGAATCTCGGCGCGAACGAGATGGAAGAAGTATTTAAAGCAATTCCGAAAGAGCACATTTATACCGACAAGGTGGAGTTTATACGGAATTTTCTGAAAGACAGGTCTGACTCTATCGCGATAGGAAGTCTTAAAACCGCCGGGGACATCCTTAAAGCGTTGACATAAAATAACAATGGTGATAGCTATAGTCTATGGAAAAACCCAAAAAAATGACGTTTGAAAAGATGATGTCTAGAATCGGAGAAATTGTCGAAGCTCTTGAAAATCCTGAATTGCCTCTCGAGAAATCAATCGAACTCTTCGAAGAAGGTATGAACCTCATAAAGAGCACACGTTCCTATCTTTCTGAAGCCGAAAAGAAAATTAGAATCATATCCGAAGATGACAAAATAGAGGAAAAAGATATTTGACGTCAATTGAAATTCGGCTAAAAGAGAACAAAGAAATCGTAGAGAGTTGGCTTGACGACAACCTTCCGAAAGAAACTGAATTTCCCGAAATAATACACAGAGCAGTAAGATATTCTGCTCTTTCGGCGGGAAAGTATCTTAGGTCTTTTCTCGTCCTCGAAGCTTGCAGGATAACCGGGGGAGATTATAGAGAAGCGCTTCCGGTAGCGGGAGCAATCGAAATGTTGCATTCCTACAGCCTAATACACGATGATTTACCGGCGATGGACAACGACGATTTGCGAAGGGGAAAGCCGACTTCACACCGGCAGTTCGGAGAAGACATGGCGATTTTGGCCGGAGACGCCCTTTGCACTTTTGCATGGCAGATTATAGCCGACAAGACAAAACCCGACATTTGTTCAAAAGTCGAAAAAATACTCGGAAGAGCTGTAGGAACTAAGGGAATGATAGGCGGTCAAGTCGCCGACATGCACTGGGACCAAATGTCATTTGGCAGATCGAAAATTTTAAGATACATCCACAGGCATAAGACCGCCGCTTTGATATCTGCCTCGCTTTCCACCGGAGCAGTATGCGGTGAAGCGGAAGAAAAGATTGTTGAGCTTTTTTTCAAGGCGGGTGTCTGTCTCGGAATGGAGTTCCAGATCGTCGACGATATACTCGATGAGACGGGTGACGAGGAAAAAATGGGCAAAAAACTCAAAAAAGACTCTTCGAGCAACAAGCTTACATATCCTAACCATTACGGGTTGAAGACTTCTCGGCTGATGGCGAGAAAATACGCCGACATGGCGATAAAAAATTTTTCAAGAGTCGGAGAAAAAACCGCTGATCTGGCAAAACTTACCGAATACATTCTTGAGAGGTCCAATTGATAAAAGTTCCTCAAAACGGCGTGAGCATAGTCCTGATAACGCTTTTGTCTGGTTCTCTGGTTCAAACCATCAAAATTATCATAGGGATAATACAGGATTACTCGAAATACAAAAAATTCATTCTCGGAAAAAACATAAAAAGAATAAACGAACCCGGCGGAATGCCTTCTTCCCACTCGTCGTCAGTGATCACGTTGTCTTGCCTTGTAGGCTTTTGGGAAGGTTTTACCAGCGTTCTTTTTGGCATCACCCTGTTTTTTTCACTTATCGTGATATACGACGCGGCTGGAGTAAGACGTTCTGTCGGAAAACAGGCGCAGATCTTGAATAGAATTATAGATGAAATGAACAGACTTGGTCATTTGAAATCAGGCAGGTTAAAAGAGCTTCTTGGACACACAATGTTTGAAGTTTTTATCGGTTCACTGATAGGTTTTATAGTCGCTTGGGTCGTCGGGAAGTATTTGTCATGAAAAGAGTAGAGGAAAGCATTTTGGACAAAATAAACAACCCTGACGATGTAAAAAAACTCGACAACGACCAGCTGGTTCAATTAGCTGAGGAGTTGAGAAAACTCATAATAGAAGTAGTCGAAAAAAATGGAGGTCACCTCGCTTCGAACTTGGGAGCCGTGGAACTGACTTTGGCTCTTATGAGCGTCTATGATTTGAACAACGACAAGTTGGTATGGGATGTGGGACACCAGTGTTACGCCTATAAAATTTTGACCCAGAGAAAGCAACTCTTTCACACTATTAGAAAGTTCGGCGGAATCAGCGGCTTCCCGAAAATCAGCGAGAGCCCTTTCGATTGTTACGGAACAGGCCACGCCTCCACGTCCATTTCCGCGGCTGTGGGGATGGCTGTGGCGAGAGACGTTCTTTCTCAAAAACACGAAGTAATCGCTGTTATTGGAGACGGATCTCTCACTGGAGGGCTGGCGTGGGAAGGTTTGAATCATGCGAGCAGTTTCAAGGGCAACATAACCATCATAATCAATGACAACGGAATGTCTATAAGCGAAAACGTGGGTATGGTTTCGGAGTATTTGAATAAACTCGTCACAGCTCCGGTTTACAACAGAATGAGAGACGATGTCTGGGAACTTTTGGGGCTCCTTCCTCCTTTTTTAAGCAAAAAGGCACGGGACTCCGCCAGAAGAGTTGAAGAGGGCTTTAAAAACCTTTTGGTTCCTACGATACTTTTTGAAGAACTCGGTTTTAGGTATATAGGACCGGTCAACGGGCATGACATAAAATCATTGCGGGATGTCTTCAAAGGCGTCAAAAGATTGAAAGGACCGAAAGTTGTTCATGTTTTGACTCAAAAAGGAAGAGGTTATGAAAAAGCGGAACAAGACCCGGAGGTATTTCATGGAGTTGGCCCCCAGAAAACCGCGCAGGCAAAAGAAGAAACTTTTTGGAAAGACTATACATGGACCGACAGAGTTTCAGACCTCATTGTCGAACACGCTGAAATCGACACAAAAATCGTCGCGATTACAGCCGCTATGCCTCTTGGAACAGGACTCGACAAATTCAACGCAAAATTTCCAGACAGGTTTTTTGATGTCGGCATAGCTGAATCTCACGCGGCTGTTTTTGCCGCCGGTCTGGCAGCGAGCGGATTAAAACCAGCTCTGGTTCTATATTCGACTTTTTTGCAGAGAGCTTTCGATCCTGTTGTCCACGACATCGCCCTGCAAAAATTGCCGGTCTCGTTTTTCATAGACAGGGGCGGTCTGGTAGGTGAAGACGGACCGACTCATCATGGATTATACGATATAAATTACCTCTTGACAGTACCTGAAATCATCATGATGTCTCCTGCCGATGAAAACGATTTAAAGCAGATGGTAGATATTTCTCTTAACTGCAAAAAGCCCTCTTTTTTGAGATATCCAAGGGAGAAGATGAGAGATAACCTCAAAGGCTTCACTCCGGGAAAGGTAAAAATCGGTGAATCCTCGGTTCTAAAGGGTGATTTTCCAGTTGCCATAGTAGGAGTAGGAGTATGCGCGCACACGGCTGTCGAAGTGAGAGAGATGGTGTATGAAAAGTTTTCAGTAAAACCCTGGGTAATCAACGCGCGCTTTCTAAAACCTTTCCCTGAAAATATTTTGGGATTTTTAGAGGACAAAAAACTTGTCGTCACCATAGAAGAAGCCTCGAAAATAAACGGATTCGGTGCTTGTCTATCATCTTTTCTGGCTGAAAGGGGTTACGGGGGCAAATTTATGGCTATTGGGGTTGAAGACGAATTCCAGCCTCACGGTTCAAGAAAAACGCTTATAAAAGAGGCAGGTCTTGACGCATTGTCAATATTCCATAAATTGTCAGGTGTAATATCAGTTATAAAGAACGGATGAAGTTCTTAAAAACACCGGAAAAGGTACATTATTATTTAGCGCTTTACGCGCTCGTTTTTTTTTCTGTATTTTTCTCTTCAAACGGTTTTTTTTACGACTTTGGAAAGCGGAATTTCAACAGAGTTCTGATTCTTCTCTTGCTGATTCTGTGCCTGTTCTTTTTGATACTTCTTTTCCTGAAAACCCGGAAAAACTTCTACAGACCTGTTTCCTACCATGGTGTCGTCATACTGATTTCGGTGTTTATTCTTCTAGTTCAACTTTCGAGCGGTTCTCTATGGGGATTTTACTTTCCGATAATGATTTTGCTGTCTTTCAGGTGCGAGAAGAAAAAAATTCTTTTGGCTTTCTTGCTGGTTTCTTTTGTTGAAATCTCTTCATCAATATTTTCAGACCCGGAAAATATCTTCGGTCCAGATCACAATCCGATTTCCATGAGGGTGATACAGTTGATTTCTTTGCTGGTGACAGTTGAACTTTTTCAAAGAATTTTCGTTTTTCGAAAGCCGTTGCCGAAAGAGAAGGATTATATGAGCACTTTCA
Organism: candidate division WOR-3 bacterium; assembly: GCA_016926475.1. Taxonomy (NCBI): domain Bacteria; kingdom Pseudomonadati; phylum Caldifarciminota; species Caldifarciminota bacterium. Next base: position 11,192 of record JAFGON010000093.1, read on the forward strand.
AACCGCCCCTTGAAAGGATCGACCCTTCCAGGAAAATAATCGCCCGTAACGTGTCTCATATTCTCGGGTTGATATTCAACTATCCAAATGTAAGAACCGTCGCCCTGCTCTTTGTTGAAAATACAATAGAAGGTACTGCCTTTAAAATTTTCGATTTCCGGTCTTCGGCTTCTGAATTCATCGACAGCTCCAAGACCATTGCTTACGCTGGGAGCATTCTCGCCATCGCTGCGAGAGAGCCAAATCCATTCCTTTCGAGAAATTTCACCAGACCCGCTTTCAACCTCGGTTACTATACGGACGATGTTTCGGTTAAATCTTTTTGCGCTTCACCTGTGAGGGTAAGTGAAGAAACGGTAGGGGTTTTGTGTGTCGACAGCGATGTAGAAGGAGCTTTTACAGAAGACACCGCATCCGACCTTCAAAGATACTCATCCCTGATTTCCGAAATTCTTCGGATTTCAACCCATTTGGAGAAAAAAGAAATAACTTCAACTTCACTGGAAATTGTAAACGATTTGGCGGACAAATTTGTCAGGTCGATATACTTCAAAGACGTGGTTGAAATATTCACAGAGAAAGTCAGAGAAACTTTCAATTTTGACGATTTCTTGATTATCCTTATCGACAAGTATGGTCTCATAAGCTACGCAAGATCCAGAAATAACTTGATTTTCTGCGACAATCTGGAAGCCGGGATGGCGCTGAGTCCCAAATCTATAGCAAAACTTGTCGTCAAAAACAACAGGAGCCTGAACCTTCCTGATTTTCAGAAAAATGTGTCCGTGGCGAGATACATACTGCACCCTGAAGATGGAAGCGTCAATGTAATGTCTTTTTTGGCTGTCCCGATACCTTCAAGAGATGAACCCTGTGGGGCGGTTTTTTTGATGAGCAACTATCTAAACAATTACGATAAAAAAGACCATGAACTTCTCGAAGTCTTCACGCGCCTCTTCGGCGCGGCTCTTTCACGAGCGAATTTGTATGAAGAAAAGGAGAGGTTATCCTTGAAAGACGGTTTGACAGGATTGTTCAACCATAGATATTTTCAAGAACTTTTGAGCGATGAAATAGCGAGATCCGCAAGATCGGGTTCTGTTTTGAGCCTGTTGATTATTGATATCGATTTTTTCAAAAAAATAAACGACACCCACGGACATAGGACGGGCGACTCTGTTCTAGCGGGTATTTCATCATACCTTCAAAATTCAGTGAGAAAATTCGATTCGGTATGCCGGTATGGAGGGGAAGAGATGGCGGTCATACTTCCGGATTGCCATTACAAGGAAGCTGTGATGATCGCTGAGAAGTTGAGACAGGGAATTGAGAGCCTCGAATGGCAATCTCCAGGCGGTGAATCCCTTAGAATTACCGTGTCTATAGGAGTGAGTTGTTATCCGCTAAGGGCTCAGGACAAAGAAGAACTCATAGAAGACGCGGATAAGTCTTTGTATTGGGCCAAGGACGGAGGTAGAAATTCAACTGCGTATGCCAGAAAAATTTACAACATAAAAATCAATTGACGCGAGGTGAGATATGAAAAGGTTTATGATGATTTTGTTTGTTTTGTTGATTTTCGCTTTGGGAGCCGTTTCGGGGTTTATATTTTCGCTTGTCAAATTCAATTCTGCCGAAAAAGTCATAATTATGGATGTAGGCAACGCTCTTCCTCTGAAAGCGGAACAGGCGATTTCAAGCTTGAAAAGCTATATTTCACTCTGGAGGGGAAGGCTGGAAATCATTGAAAGTTTTGGGCTTAGCGACAGTTCAATCTTATCGTCTTTGAAATACGTTGAACCGGTGGATGTTGAAGGGGTGATGATTTCAGACTCCTTGTCAACCAGGTATTATCCGGATTCTTTGGTTTTCGATGTTGAAAATACCGATTATAATTTCCATTTCAGACTTTCTCCTTTTTACGTCTCGTACTCGAGAGGCAATAAAATTTCAATTCTGATCGACGAAAATGTTCTAGAAAAGCGGATAGCCCTTCAAGCTCTTTCGAGTTCGGCGACACCCTTTACGACAGTTGTGTTTTACCAAAATGAAAAGGTTTTCGCGAGCGAAGAAGAATTTGAATGCGATTTTGATTCGATATACCTGTCTTCGGACACTGGAAGTGTTTGGGATGAAGATGAAGCAGCAGGTAAATTTTGGAAGAATTTCCAGATAGAAAACGTGCCCCTTACAATAGTCATTTACTACGACAAAGAGAAGACAAAATGAAAACCGCTTACCACATAAAATTATCGGCTAAAGACATAAGCGGCGCTAAAACAGCTCTTTTGCCTGGAGATCCGGGAAGAGTAGAAAAAATTGCAAAAACATCGCAGGGAAAAAAAATATGGAACCTGTCTTTCAACAGAGAGTACAAAAGCGCTCTTTGTGAACACTTGGATAAACCGATTCTCGTTGTTTCGACGGGAATTGGCTGTCCGTCGCTCGCTATTGCGGTTGAGGAGCTTGCCCAGTTGGGAGTTGAAAATTTCATCAGGGTCGGAACAACGGGAGCTATTCAGACCCGTATAAAACCCGGAGACATGATAATAACCACGGCGGCCGTCAGGTTGGAAGGTACTTCCGAGCATTATGCGCCTTTGGCTTTTCCGGCTGTCGCTTCATACGAAATAGTAACTGCGCTTGTCGAAGCGGCTAAAAAAATGAAATTCAGTTATCATACTGGAATTACTGTGACAAGCGACACATTTTATCCCGGACAGGAAAGATACGACTCTTTTACAGGACATGTAATCCGGGAATACAGAGGGTCTTTGTCTGAATGGCGCAAATTGGGTGCTTTGAACTACGAGATGGAGTCTTCGGCACTCTTCGTGATAACGAGTGTTTTTGGCTTGAAAAGCGGAACTGTGTGCGGAGTAATAGTAAACAGGGCAAAAACCGAAAAACCTGACGATAAAATAATTCAAAGAGTTGAAATGCGGTTGGCAAAAGTAGCCGTTGAGGCTGCTTCGAAATTAAAATAACTTGACATAACTGATAATAGACTATATAAGCAATCGTCGTAGTCCAGCAATAAATATACTTGTAGGAACGGAGTGATATTTTAATGGCTTTTCAGATAAACAGGTTGAGAAAATCTTTCTCAAATATGATGTCCAACGACATGGCGATTGATCTCGGAACCGCTTCCACTTTAATTTACATAGAAGGAGAAGGAATAGTTTTAAACCAGCCCTCGGTGATAGCCTACAGGGTAAGCGACAAAGGCATTGTCGCTGTCGGGGATGAAGCGAAAAAAATGTACGGAAGAACCCCGGGGGGGCTGGAGTCTGTAAGGCCTATGAAAGACGGCGTCATAGCTGATTTTTCGCTTGTGGAGGAAATGCTGAGGTATTTTATACACCAGCAGCAGAAAAAAGGTTTGATGGGGCATCCGAGAGTTCTCGTCTCGGTGCCGACAGGAATAACAGCTGTAGAGAGCAGAGCGGTAAGGGATTCAGTTGAACACGCTGGAGCACGAGAAGTATTTTTGGTTTACGAACCGATAGCAGCGGCAATCGGGGTCGACATAGACGTCACATCTCCCAACGCGAGTATGATTATCGACATCGGCGGCGGAACGACTGAAATCGCGGTCATAGCGCTTTCCGGGCTTGTGGCGAAAGGTTCGGCGAGAGTCGGAGGGGATGAAGTCGACGAATACATACAGAGGTGGTTAAAAAACAATTTTCATTTGGATATCGGACTCAACACAGCGGAGGAAATCAAGAAAAGAATCGGTTCCGCTTTTGTCCTCGACGAAGAAAGGGAAATGGAAGTCAGGGGGATGAATTACGATACAGGAATACCCAAGAGTATAAAACTCCGCTCGAGTGATGTAAGAGAAGCGACAAGAGAACCCGTAAAACTTATTGTCGCGGCTGTACAGGAGACTTTAAAGAAGACAAAACCGGAATTGAGTTCCGATATTGTGGACAAGGGAATACTCATGACCGGCGGCGGTTCTATGTTGCACGGGTTGTCTTCTCTTATTCAGGAGGAGATAAACATAAGAGTTAAAGTCGCGGAAAACCCCATTGAATGCGTCGTCCGAGGAGCCGGAAAGATTCTCGCGAATTTGGAAAAATACGAAAAAGTAATCAAGAAAGGCGATGAAGAATAGAACAGGAGACACAGTCAACTTTAAGGGCTGACACCTTTAGCCTCGTGTTGATATTGGTTTTCTCTTTTTTCCTGATAATCCTCGATTTCCAAGCCAGACACCATGTTTTGTCAGCAGTTTCGCCGAACCCCGTCACAAAGATACTGAGCATTGTATCAACGGTAAAAGAGTATAAAACCGTGAAAGAAGAGAACGAAAGGCTCAGGAAACAGCTGGCTTATATGGTTTTAAACAGAATAACATACGAAGAGCTGATCAGGGAAAATGAAAACCTGAACAGGCTTCTTGGCTTCAAGCAGTACAGCTCCTTCAGGCTTATACCCGCGGAGATAATATCGAGATCGGAAGACTACGCGAATTTTTCTCTGACGATAGGTAAGGGGTACAGAAACGGTCTTTACCGGAACTCGGTTGTGATAGGTGTAAACGGGATAGTCGGAAAGCTGATAAAAGTGATGGCAAATTATTCTATTGTTCAGACCTACTACGACCTAAATTTCAGAATAAGCGCGATGGATATTAAGACAAACCAGATTGGAATAGTCAGTTGGGACGGGAGAGGAAAAAATCTAACTTTTCAGGTTTCCGCGGATGTCGACATATCCGAAGGGAGCAGGATAATTTCAACTGGAATAGGCGGAATCTACCCAAGAGGATTGGACATTGGAGTTGTGGGGCCGGGACCATACGACAGAAGCACGCTTTTTTTGAAAGTCCCAGTCATTCCATCGCAGAGTTTATCGGCGATGGACAATGTTTTCGTGATATCCGGAGATCTTGTGGAAAGCGACAGTCTTGAAATGTCCGATTTTCAAGGCGAATTAATTTTTGAAATCTCGGACTGGAGACTTGTCTTCACGGTAAATTAGTCACCATTTTCTGCATTTATAGACAATACTGTTCCATTTTTCCCCTTCTTTTACAACGTCGAACCTCGAAAAATGAAAATTGTTTGTCTCCAAAAGATTTTCTATTTTTGAAGGGGAATGAAACCAAGATTTTATTGTAAATTTTTTGTTTAACACCGTTAATGTAGGCGGCTTTTTTTGGGGTATTATGTTGAAAACGAAAATCCCGCCTTCCTTTAAAACAGATCTGACCTCGTCAAACAAATCCTTAGGGTACTGTATGTGGACAAGTAGGAAGGAAGCGATTACGAGGTCGAAGGTATTCTTTCTGAAAGGCAGCGCGAGGACATCAGACACTACGGGAATATTAGCCCTGTGGCGATTTTTTTCTAACATTGCCTTTACGAGGTCGACGCTTACAATGTTACGCGATTTCTTTGTCAGCTCGTTGAAAAGCCTTCCGTCTCCCGCGCCGGCGTCGAGGGTAAAAAATGAATTTTCAATACATTGAACAAATTCATATCTGTCAAAAGAATCGAGATACTTGTGCTGAGAAGAGTATATGCCGCTATATAAATTATAACCAGTCCTGGAATTTGTCTTCTTCACTTTGTCCAGGATACAATATACGCGCCGGTAAGAAACTCGCTTTTTATCTTCAACGAAGCCAGAGGGGGAAAACCCATATAATCTGTTATTTTTTCGAGAAGGGGATGGTACCGGGTTGGAAAACGCCTGAGGTTGTATGGCAGAGATATTCTTTCGACACAGCTTAAAACTTCTTCTAAAGCCGACAAAGACAGAGAAGGTTTCGATTTTAGTTTTGAAAGAAGAGCCTTTTTTATTTTGCCCCTTGACAGCAGTCTGTCCAGAGAATAAGGGTTTGTTTTAAGCATGACGGTCTGAAGCTTTCCCATCGATCTTTTACAGCATGGTTTATCGAAAAAAACGACGAGATCTGGGGAGTTTGAGAGGATTAGATCTGATCTGAAACTTTTCAAATCCCATTTGCTTTTTTCGGAGTAAAGTTTGTACGTTTTGACGTATGGATTGACAATACTCTTTAAAATTCGAAAGGTTTCATTTTTGTCAAAAAGGTTGTCCGGAGCTTCAAACTCCGCTTTACTCTTTTCTATCATCAGGCGGAGTGGATCTTTAGGCGAAAGCAAAGGGGCTATTGAATTTTGCAGAAAAACTGACGCGTCTGGTTCCCCGGTGAAGAAGTTATCCATAGAAAAGTTGAAGTTTTTTTCTCTGACTTTCAGGTTTCTTCCCAGGTGTGTTTTCCCGGTTTTATACCCGGGGTATATGTACCATAGAACAGGATCCAAAAAATCATATTTTTCCGAAAACAATTTTTCTTTCATGCAGACATAAATATATCAAACCTAAAAAGATTTGTTAATCTTTAAAAAGGTTTATTAACCCTAACAAAGATTTGTAAATTTTTAATAGTGTTGACTTTGAAAGTCATATAATGCACTCTTTTGTTATGAGAGGGTTTATCTACACATGGACTTTTTCCCTTGATGTCTCCGCAACGCAAGCTACAGTATTGTCAAAAAAATACGGAGTTCATCCTGTTGTGGCAAAATTGTTGCTTCAGAAAGGATTTGAGGAAACGGATTTCGACAAATTTCTGAAGCCCACTTACGATCAATTATCTTCGCCTTTCGTATTTAAAGAAATGGAGACAGCCGTAGGTAGAATCAAAAAAGCGATAGACGAAAGAGAGAGAATCGTTGTCTACGGAGATTATGACGCCGACGGAGTATGCGCCACAGCTATGTTGACAAAGGCGTTGAACAAATCCGGAGCCGATGTCATCCCTTACATACCAAACCGCCTCGAAGAAGGCTACGGCCTTTGCGTTGAAAACATCAAAAAGTTAGGTGATTTTTCGCTGATTATAACAGTCGACAACGGAGTTCGTTCTCTGAACGAAACTGAATTCGTCAGGTCCATGGGAAGAGATATTATCATCACGGATCACCACCCGCCGGGACCTGATCTACCGAACGCTCTTGCTGTCATAAACCCTCATCTTGAAGACGGGGTGACGCCTTTTGCCGGCTGCGGAGTGGCGTTTCAGCTTTTAAGAGGTCTCGAAGAAAAATTTGGGGGTTTTGAACCAGAAAAGTATCTGGATATCACAGCTATAGGAACTTACGCGGACATAGTACCCCTTGTTGGTGACAACAGGATCATTGTTCACGAAGGTTTGAAGAAAATCGCTTCTCAAAATCACGCCGGTATAACAGCTCTTTTGCAAATCGCGGGAAGGAAACCGGAGAATGTCGCTGAATACGACCTCGGCTTCGTGCTTGGACCAAGGCTCAATTCAGCAGGAAGAAAAGGAGACGCGAGCGCAGCTCTTGAAATACTGTCTGTTTTCGAAGATTTCAAAGCCGCTTCAATTTTCGCCAGAGAACTTGAATCCTACAACGATTGGCGCAGGAATGAGATGGAGAGCATTGAAAAAAGCGCCAGATCAATGCTCGAGAATCTTGGGAATGTCCCGCCGGCGATAATTCTCAAAAACCAAAACTGGCACCTCGGCATATTGGGCCTGGGAGCTTCAAGACTCAGCGAAAATTTCAACAAGCCGGCGATATTGCTCAAGGAATCGGGAAATTTACTTAAAGGCTCCGGCAGAAGCCCGAGCACCGATTTTGACATGATAAGGAGCCTCGAGAAATGTTCTGATCTGCTTAAAATATACGGAGGGCATTCCCAAGCAGTCGGTTTGACAATGGAGAAAGATCGTTTTGACGAATTCAAAGAGCTGTTTTACTCGATAGTATCTAAAAACGATTCTTTTGAAAAAAAGATTGTGATATCCGGGGAGTATGTGCCTGCGTATGACGATTTCAGTCTTTTTGAAGACATGTCAAAATTGGCTCCCTTTGGGCACAGCAACGAAAAACCCTTGTTCCTCGCCAGCGATGTGGTCTTTGAAGAAGTAAAAGAGGTGGGCACAGGCCATCTAAAAGCCACGTTATTGACAAAAAGAGGTAAAATTGATTCAATCGGTTTTGGTCTTGGGAATTTTCAAAATGATATTAGAGGAAAAAAAGGCGACCTGATTTACACTTTGAATTTGAATTATTTCAACGGAAAGAAAAAAATACAGGCGAATATAAAAGACTTCAGAACTGAAAATTTATGAAAGACGCAATAGAAGTAGCTACAGTCAATGGAGCTGCTTTTTATACCGGCACCATGGATTTTAGCGTAAAAAGCCTCTCTGAAATTTATGGAAGTAAAAATGTTTTTATCCCCGCGAAACAGATTCATTCCTCAAAAATAGCAATTGTACCAGATGACGATCCAAATGAATGCGACGGCATCCTTACGAAAACGCCTCAAATAGCTATTTGCGTTCAAACCGCTGATTGCCTGCCTCTTTCTCTTTACGATAAAAAGAAAAGAATAATCGCCGTTTTGCACTGTGGCTGGAGAGGTATTTTTTCAGGTATAATAGAAGCTGGACTTGAAAAAATGTCTGATTTGGGGTCTGAAGTTGAAACCACTATAGGCGTTGTGCACCCTCATATCTGTTCCATGTGTTATGAAGTAAAACAAGACGTCGCTTCAATTTTTCCCAAAGAAGCCGTCTTGAAGTCTGAGGATAAACTTCACCTCGATTTGGCGGGATTGGTCAGCACAAAACTGAAAGACCTGGGTATTGAAAGGGTAATATTTTCAAGTCTTTGCACTTGCCATAATCCGGGGTTGTTCCATTCCTATAGAAGAGATGGAGAAAAGGCGGGAAGAATCATTTCCTGGGGAATAATGACGTGATAGAGGAAAAGAAAAACGAAGAAGAAATTTCGGAACTTTTATCCTTGCTCGAACAGTCTGCCGATGCCCCCAAAAAGCAGGGAATGACCCCTAAAAAGAAAAGAAAAAAAACCGCTGAAAAAAAATCCGCAAAGAGCGAAGAAGAAATTCAGTATGTAGCTGAACACGACAAGGTCGCCGAAGAGGAGATTGAACACTCTGAAATAAGTTCGGAAGTTATTTGCATAGAAGATCTTTTGGAGATGCCTTCTGTCGAAGAGTCCCCAGGACAGGAAGATATTTTTCTTGAGATCATGACCGAAAAACAGTCACCCCAAAAACCGCCCCAGGTTTTCACATTGACTGATTTTGCCCAAAGGCCACACGATAAAATGATGTCGAAATTGTTCATGGAGGCGAAAAGAGAAGAAGGTTTCAACTCCATCATTTTAGGTGTGACCTTTTCTGTCTGGATTTTGTCGTTGTTGATATTTTTTCTCATACCCGTCTCCTCGATGGAGATAAAACTCGAAACATATTACGAGTGGAAAATAAGAATGACAGATGACGATGTTTTTGGAGAGATGCTCAGAGACCAGCTCAACACTAATGGAAGCCGGAGGGTTATCGACGGCCAAAATATTTCTCTGGCGGGTGTCGGTCTCGCCTCGTCGGCTCCCAACAATCAAAATAACTCAGGAGGAGTTTCCCAGCCGAGGGTTCAGAGAGCTTTAAGAATACTTTCCACCACATCTGTTATGTCTTCTCAAGGTGCTTTATCATCAGGAGACGCGACACTGCAAGATTTTTTAAGAGATCCTTCTTCGATTTCACTCACTTCAGGCGCGTCCCTCCCGGTTTTTTCCGGAGGCAATGCTGTTATGGCTACTGTCGGAGCTGACACGGCGCAGTTGAATTTTCAATCTACCGGAGGGGAACTTGTCCATTCCACCCGGATAGAGATGTCGCATCTTCCAACATTGACAGGAGATCCGGTCGCCATTTCACAGAGGTCGAGTGAATCTATAGCGAATGTGATAACGAGACATTTTTCCGAAATCAGGCATCTTTTCAATTCCGCAAGAGAGGTCAACCCTGTTCTTTCCGGAAAAGTCGTCATTTCAATTACAATCGCGTCTAACGGAGAGGTTTTAGGCGTTTCCGTTTTATCCTCCACTCTCAACGATCCTTCTTTCGAAAGAAAACTCATTGATCTGGTCTGCAACTGGAAGTTTCAGTCCCTTGAAGACACGACACTCTCTCCTTTAACGGTGGATGTTCCTTTCAATTTCATAGATTTTTAATCGGTTTTAAAGTCGAAAGGGGAGACGATGCCATACGTAGAAATCAAAGTGGCAGGAAAACTGGATGACAATCAGAAAAAACTGATAGCGGGAGGTGTTTCCAAAATACTCGAAGATGTCGCGAAAAAACCCCAAAACGCCACTTATATTGTTTTCCAGGAAATTGAGAGAGACAACTGGGCTGTCGGCTCAAAAATGCTCTCGGAAAGCTGAGTTTTATATCAGTAATCTATCTCCTGAATTTCGATAAAAAGTTTGCCCATGACTGTCATGATTTTTGCCTGTTCTGCGCTGTTCCCTCTTGAAATGGTTAAATGCGTGGCGTCTGCGGTGTTTTGACCAAAAGTGGGATCCACAGAAATCCAGGTTCCTATATAGGCTTCGCACCAAGCGTGGTAATAAAAACCGTCAGAGTTGGCGTAAACGACTCCAACGGCGATTCTCGCTGGAATACCGCTGGCTCTGAGAAGAGCGCAGAGCAACGTCGAATGTTCGTTGCAGTCGCCTTTCATTGATTTCAGGATGTCGACAGATGACGGAACGGTAAAAGTGGGCTCCTTCCTGAGGTTCTCAAAGACCCACTGGTTGATTGCGAATAACTTCTCCCTTTGGGTCCCGATTCCCCGGGTAATTTCATTTGATTTTTCGACTATATCCGGATCTTCGGATTGAATCAGTGGAGAAGGCCTGAGATAAATGGAGACAGAGTCGGGAAACGAAGAATTGGATGGAATGTCCGAAATACGAACAATCTCCACAGTGTCGTATTTTTGGGTTTGATTAACTGAAGAAATGTCTCTTTCCAAACCCTTTGCCACTATCAAAAGACGCGTTACGTCGGTCGGATTTTCTATTGTGCTGTCCGTTCTGACTCTGAATTGTCTGTAGATATCAGGAGAAAGCCCCGAAGAAGAGAGATCCTGTGCGACTTCCCGCGGTTCGGCTTTTAAAACCATCTGAAGCGCGGTTATTTCCTGTTTGACGAACATATCCCTTTCGTCGAGCCAGAGTTCGACAGGAATACCCAGTAGGTCCACTGTGAAATGGCGTAGTTCTCCGTAGTCGTAGGTCGTGTCTATGCCTTTATACATAATGCTGATTTCTACTACTTCCTGTGTGCTCGGTTCAAAAAGCTCAAGAGAAGTAATGCTGCTCTCTTTTCCGAAAAATCTTATAGCTTCTACTATGTTCAAAGGCAGTGGATCAGAGGGGATTGTTCTGGTTTCTTTGGAGTTATCGGTGAAAGATGAAATGGTCAAACTCTCATTTTGATAGAAGCCCCATATCAGAAGATTTTGGTCCTCAGAATTTATACTGTAGAAAAAGCTGTCTATGTATCCTTGATCTGAGCCGAAAGCTATTCCTTTGGTCGATATCTCCATATTTTTTGAGCCGGCGGTCAAGTTCATGAACATGAACTCTCTTTCGGAAAATCTCCCGTCGGACAATGTGTCAAGAGAATAAACCGAATAACCGACTTTGTTTCCGGCTATATACAAACCAAGCCATTCGTCCTGATCCTTGAATTCAAAGTTCATAGCCCTCTCGATGGAGAGTATTGCCGGGTCTGTATTTTCTGGAGCTTTCGAGCAATTGTTGAGGAGAAAAACATAAGACAAAAAAATCGCGGCAATTTTTAAAACTTTCATTGTTCAAGTCTCTTTTCGTAAAGAGGAAAAGAAGACGTGAGTTCGAAGACTTCGGCTTTTATATTTCCGAGTTTCACCTCGTCTCCGGCCGCCGACAGCGCTTTGTCTATGAGTTTTGCTATAACATTCATCTCCTTTGTACCCATGCCCCTCGTAGTGACCGAAGGAGTGCCAAGCCTCAACCCGCTCGCTATGAATGGCTTTTCAGGGTCAAAAGGAATCGTGTTTTTGTTGGCAGTTATTCCCGCTATATCGAGTGTCTCTTCAGCCACTTTTCCCGTCACGTTTTTGGATCTCAGGTCGACGAGAATTAAATGAGTGTCAGTTCCTCCAGCCACAAGCCTGAATCCGAGATTTTTCAGTTCTGCCGACAGAGCTCCTGCGTTTTCCACTATCCTTTTCTGGTATTGTTTGAATTCGGGTTTTAGAGCTTCCCCGAAAGCGACGGCTTTTGCAGCTATGATATGTTCGAGCGGACCGCCCTGGACTCCGGGAAAAACCCATCTGTTAATGTCGTTGTAATTTGTTTTGTTGCAAAGTATAAGGCCTCCTCTTGGACCTCTCAACGTTTTATGGGTTGTGGAAGTCACCGCGTCGGCGTAGGGGATTGGAGAGTTATGAATCCCGGCTGCAACTAACCCGGCTATATGTGCCATGTCGACGACTAATTTGGCTCCGACTGAGTCGGCGATTTCTTTGAATTTTGAAAAGTCCATTTCTCTCGGGTAAGCGCTCGCGCCGGCAATGATAAGTTTGGGTTTTGTCTCTTCGGCGAGCTTTTTTAAAGCCACGAAGTCAATCTGCTCTGTTTTTGGGTCGACTGTGTAGTGGACCATCTTGAAAAAAACTCCGGAAAAACTGATTGGGTGGCCGTGAGTTAAATGGCCGCCGTGCGTGAGATCTAAACCCATGACTACCGGTTTTGGGGACCCTTCGGGCCACTCTTCGGGTTTTAACAGTGCGAAGTAAGCCGCCATGTTCGCCTGGCTTCCCGAATGGGGCTGAACGTTTGCCCTTTCGGCGCCAAAAAGTTCTTTCACCCTATCCCTTGCGAGTTTTTCCGCCACGTCGACAAATTCACAACCCCCGTAATAACGTTTTCCGGGGTATCCTTCGGCGTATTTGTTCGTCATAACGGAACCCATGGCTTCGAGTACCGCTTCGCTGACAAAATTCTCGGAGGCTATAAGTTCGAGGTTATTCGCTTGTCGCTTAGTTTCTCCTGCTATAGACTGGTAGATTTCCGGGTCGCTTGTTTTGAGAACTCCCATATCAACCTCCTTGAGTTTTATTATTTTCAAGCTGCTGAACTCTTCTCAGGTGCCTTCCTCCGTCGAATTCTTCTTTCAGCCATATATCTATCCATGTGTTCACGAGATTTTCGGCGGTTAAATCACCCGCGAAAACAATAACGTTGGCGTCGTTGTGATGTCTGCTTGATACGACTTGCTCTCGAGTCATGCAAAGAGCAGCCCTTATTCCCTTGTGTTTGTTCGCAGCTATGCTCATTCCAAGACCTGAACCGCATATCAGTATGCCGTAATCAGCTTCCCCATCGGTAATCCTTCTGCAAACCAAATCGGCGTAACGAGGATAATCCACGGGTTCGGGTGCGCCAGGTCCTTCGTCGGTAAATTTTATTCCGTTTTCAGAAAGGTGCGATTTCAGAGATTCTTTCATTTTAAATCCTCTATGGTCGCTTGCGATGGAAACTGTCATGGCGGTTTTCCTCCAGCTTTTAAATTGAATTATACAATTTATACACCAATATTTCGAAGGTCAAGTTGTTTTACCTCTTGAGGGTTTAAACCTCTATAAAAGTTTACCGCGGATTTTTACCGGTCAAAAACGTCTCTACAAAATGCTCTTTCCAATTTTCCATAGACTCGAGAGCTATGTCTGAAAGGAATTTCTTCCTCTCTGTTTTTTTTATGAAAATTTTCGAAAGACCCTCCAAAAGAGAAAAGTTGGCGGCTGAAGGTTGAAAATTTCCCTTGACAGTGTGGATATAATTTAAAAGCCCTCCTGACATTGTATCCTTGGGAGGGGGATGAAAAGGCACTTTTTTTAAAATTGACAAAACTTCGAAAGCGGATAAAAGACCGGTTGCGGCGGATTCGGAATATCCTTCAACACCGCAGAGCTGACCGGCTATGCTGTATGTCGTGTTTCCTATGAAGAAAGAATTTTCCCTTAAAATTCTCGGGGAGTTTATATATGTGTTTCTGTGGGCTTGGCCGTATCGGACAAACCTTGCCCTGTCCAAACCCGGAATTTTCGAAAACACCCTTTTTTGTTCGGGCCACTTCAGCCTCGTCTGAAAACCGACCAAATTCCATCTATGCAAATCCTGGTTTTCTCTTCTCAATTGGCAGACAGCAAAAGGTTCTTTGCCGGTTTTGGGGTTTATCAAGCCTTTTGGTTTCATGAGGCCAAAACGGAGTGAGTCGGAACCCCCTGCGGCGATTTCCTCTACCGGCATACAGCCCTGGAAGAAAACATTTTCGTCGAAATGAGATTCGATTTTTTCCGCTTTGACTATTTCATGCCAAAACCGATTGTAAGAATTTTCATCAAAAGGGCAGTTGAGGTAGTCGTCTCCGAATCCGTATCTCCCAGCCATGTAGCAGGTTTCCAAATCAATCTCATCTAATTCTACAATAGGCGACATGGCGTCGGTGAAGTAAAGGAAATCTCTGCCGGTCAATTCCCTGAGCCATAGGGAAATGGACTCTGAAGAGAGAGGACCTGTCGCGATAATCCAAAGATCTCGCGATGGTCTTTTGACTTCTTCCCGGATAAAATTGATCTTTTTGTGTTTAATGATTTCACTTGTCACAAGATCAGAAAATTTCTCTCTGTCCACGACGAGAGCTTTGCCGCCAGGAATAGCAGTTTTTTCAGCGCAATTCAGAATCAGGGAATTCAGGATTTTCATCTCTTGTTTCAGCAACCCGTGGGCGTTGGTGTTTTGGGTGCTTTTAAAAGAGTTAGAACAAACGAGTTCAGCCCCTGAATCGGTTTTATGAGCGCCCGTGTTCACTTTAGGCCTGCTTTCGAATAAATTGACCTCAAATCCGGCTTCTGCGATTTGCCATGCCGCTTCGCAACCAGCCAAACCCGCACCCGCTATGTTTACCGTTTCAGGCATTTATCTCTTCCTCTGCAGATTTTGATAATTTTGTGGCTATATGAAAAACCGTCACGTATAATTTTATGAATAACAGCGCTTAAAGAGAAGAGATAAATATTATGAAAAAATACATAACTGAAATTGACGGCTACCTCAGGCAACTTTCCATCTCGAAAGGTTCTTCCGTTAAAACAATAAACGCTTACAGAACGGATTTGACCTTATTTTTCGAATATCTACAATCCATTATTGAAGATCCGGGCGTTGAAGACGTCAAAACAGAACATCTGAGAAACTACGTCAAAAAACTCATGAAAGAAAATTACAGGAAAACCACAGTGTCGAGAAAAATATCGGCTCTTAAAAATTATTTTAGGGCAAAATTGAAAGACAAAAGCCCAGCGGATAGAGTTAACCCTTTGAAAAAAGACCAATACCTCCCATCCTTCGTCAGTGAAAAAGACATGGAATCACTGATCTCAAAAAAAGCCCCTTCATCTCCGGATAATTTCAGGGACGAAGTCATTATTGACCTTTTATACAGCACAGGCATCAGGTCTGAGGAGCTTGTAAAAATCGACATAGAAGACGTCGACCTCACGGAAAGGGAAATAAGGGTTCTGGGAAAAAGGCAAAAGACGAGAATAGCTCCTTTTCCCGAAGCTCTTCTGCAGAAACTGACGCTTTATATTTCTCAGAGAAAAAAAATCGATTCAAAGGATTCATCTCAAGCGCTTTTTCTCGGAAAGCGCGGTAGAAGGATAAACACGAGAGAAGTCAGGAGAATAGTCCACAGAGCGATATCTCCTTTTGTGAAAGCCGACAGAATGGGAGCCCACGTCTTGAGGCACTCCTTCGCGACGCATCTACTCGACAACGGAGCCGATTTGAGGTTTGTCCAGGAGCTTCTCGGGCACGCGAGCCCAACCACGACACAGATTTACACCCACGTATCCCTTAAAAGACTCAAACAGGTCTACAAGAGAGCCCATCCGAGGTCCGGCAAAAAGGATTAGAATGAATTTTGATTCCAATTTACAAAGAAACATCAGGATTATGAACAGCTTTGGCCCTGTCACCAAGGGATTCTTGTTTCTGTGCGTGATTGTTTTCATCGCGCAGATATTTCTTGGTCAGGAAGCCGGTTTGAATTTTTTGGCTCTCAAATTCGGTCTTATTCCACTGAAAGTTTGGAAGAGTTTCGAGGTCTGGAGGCTGGCGACATACAACTTCATACACGGAGGTTTTTTCCACCTCTTTCTCAACCTCTTTGTTTTTTGGATGTTTGGAACGGAGCTCGAAAACAGATGGGGCAGCTTTGAATTTTTAATATACATCGCCATTGGAGGGTTCGGCGCCGGTTTGCTTCATGTAGTAGTGAGTTACAAATCCCTGATACCCGTCATCGGATCTTCGGGGATTGTTTTCGCCCTCTTGTTGGCTTATGGACTGGAGTTTCCGAACAGAAAATTATACCTTTATTTCCTGTTTCCGATTAAGGCAAAATATTTAGCTCTTCTTCTCGGTGTTGTTGAGATTCTGATGATTTTCTCAGACAATTCCTCAAACATAGCCCATCTGGCTCATTTGGGGGGGATGGTCTTCGGGCTCGCTTATTTAAAGGTTTTCAAAAGACAAAAGCCTTCTTCCAGGCAGTCTTATTACAACGTTCCTTACAGAGTATTCAACCAGGACGAAAAATCGATTAAGACGGGAGGACTCATAAAATTCTATGACGATGAGACAATCAAAAGAGAACTCGACAGGATACTCGAGAAGATAAATTACCAGGGAAAAGACTCTCTTACAGTAGAAGAAATAATGATTTTAAAGGAAGCGGGTAGGCGGTTCAACAGGAACTATTCCTGAAAAAGTGAGGCAAGAAATAAGCGACGTAGAAACATTGAGAGGCTTGTCAGAAGCATATCTAAAACTCAAAAAGATGGTCGATGAAATTGTCATTGGCCAGTCCCGGATGACAGACGTCATAATATATTCGCTTTTCTGCGGAGGGAATACCCTGATAACGGGTGTTCCGGGCCTGGGCAAAACATTGACAGTTCATACTATAGCGGCTCTTCTCGATCTCGATTTCAGGAGGATTCAATTCACCCCGGATTTGATGCCGTCCGATATAACAGGATCGGATGTTTTGGAAGAGGATGCCTTGACGGGGAAAAGGGAATTCAGGTTCATAAAAGGGCCGGTGTTCGCGAACATAATTTTAGCCGATGAAATCAACAGAACTCCTCCTAAAACTCAGGCGGCTCTTCTCGAGGCGATGCAGGAAAGACAGGTGACCGCTTCCGGAAAGACATTCAAACTGTCGGAGCCTTTTTTCGTAATGGCGACTCAAAACCCTATTGAGCAGGAAGGCACATACCCTCTTCCTGAGGCCGAACTCGACAGGTTTATGTTCAGCTATAACATGGATTATCCAACTTCAGCGGATGAAGCGAGGATAACACTTGAAACTACAGCCGAGAGAAAAATCAAAATTACCCCCATACTCGGAAAGCAAGATCTTGAGAAGTTCAAAAAGCTTATTGAAAGAATACCTGTTTCTTCGGATTTGATAAACAAGGCGGTTGAAGTCACCGGGTTGACTCGGCCAAAAAATTCGCGCCTGGATTGGGTTAAAAAATATATACTTTGGGGAGCCGGTACAAGGGCATGTCAAAATCTCATTTTTGGCGCGAAAGCCAGGGCGGCTTGTGAAAACCGGCCGACGCCGGATGAGGAAGATCTCTTTTATTTTCTCGATTTCGTTTTACGCCACAGAATTGTCTTGAGCTTCGCGGCTGAAGCTGAACAAGTAACGCAGGAAGATATTTTGGGAATGTTGAAAAAAGAATTCAAACGGAGGTAGAAGTGAAAAATATAGTTTTTACTGCATTGATATTTTTTTCAGGAGTCATGAGAGCTGAAGTCCCATGGTCTGTCGGTGAAAACCTGAGATTTTCGGTTCAATACGGAGCTGTTACGGCAGGTGAAGCTGTCATGGAAGTTCAAGGCTATGAAACAATCTCGGGAAAACAAACTTATAAATTCGTCAGTTATCTCAGGACCAACGATTATTTTTCGAAAATTTTCAGGATTGAAGATACTTATCACAGCTATATGGATATAGATCTTCTGTCTTCTAGAAAATTCGTCAAGCACATAGAAGAAGGCTCCTATACCGCAGACAGGGAAATTCTGTTCATCCCGGAAATGAACGTTGCCATATACGACGATGAAAAGTTTACAATCGAATCGAACACCCAAGACCTGTTGTCTTGCATCTATTTCGCCAGAACTCTACCTCTGACAGTCGGAGAGAGATACCCGATAAACATACACGACTCAAAGAAGAACTTCTCCGGTTACATAGACGTCTTGCGTTCGGAAACAGTAAGTACTCCTCTTGGCGAATTTGATTGTGTCGTATCCAGAGCCACAGTGGAAGGAGCGACAATCTTCGCGAGCAGGGACGGGCTTGAAGTCTGGTACACGAACGACAAATGGCACATTCCGGTTCTGATCAGCCTGAAAATCATGATCGGCTCTATCCAGATGGTTCTCGTCGATGCAGACATGGGGAACTGATGACAGATTGTTTTACTTCGATAATCATCGCGGGGGGGAAAGGCGAACGTTTCTGGCCTCTGAGCACACCTGAAAGACCGAAACAATTTATATCTATCTGGAATGACCGAAAAGAGAGCATGCTCGACTTCACATACAGAAGACTTGAACAGTTTTCTCCGGGAAACACGTGGATACTGACCACGCGTCTGCTGGAAACCACACTCGATTCGGCTGGTTATGAAAAGAGTAAATTGATGTTTGAACCCTTCGGAAGGAACACTGCTATGGCGGTCGCATACGCTTCGGTGATGTTTGAAGATTCTATTTTGGGTGTTTTTCCGGCGGATCATGTCATTGAGGGAAACGACGGATTTTTTCGATCGTTGGAAAGAGCAGTTGATTTGGCTAAAAACGGAGAAATAGTCATATTCGGAATGGAGCCGAACAGACCGGACACTGGTTATGGATACATTGAGATTGGGGAGAAGACCGGTATCATCTCTCACCGTGTTTCATCCTTCAAAGAAAAACCGGACGTTAAAACCGCTGAACAATACCTTGAAAAAAGGGGCTACCTCTGGAACGGGGGAATGTTTGTGTTCAATTCAAGTGTAATGCTCGAATCTTTTAGAAAAAATGCCCCTCAATTTGAAAAATCGCTTTCTTTGCTCAAAGAATTCAAGACGGCAAAAGATGATTGTTTGCTCGAAGAGGCTTACGCTGAAGCCCCTTCTCTGCCTATAGACATTGCCATAATAGAAAAAGCTAAAAACGTTCAATGCGTTACCTGCGATTTTTTCTGGGACGACGTAGGATCTTGGCTTGCGTTGAAAAGGCTAAAAAAGTCTGACTCAAACGGAAATGTCATAATAGGGAAAGTGTCCGTCAGAGACGTCAGAAATTCCATACTGCTTGCAGAAGACTCTCTGATAGCCATGGGCTTGGCAAACACGGTAGTCATACAGGGAAAATCAGGAACTTTGGTTTCGAGTATTGAAAACATAAATGATTTGAAAATGTCGGTCGGAAATCTTAATGAAGATACTTCTGGCGACAAATAACCAAGACAAGAGAAAGGAAATCTCCGAAGTACTGTTTTCTTGCCCGGTTGAAATCGTCTTACCGGAGACTTGGAGAACAACCTCTTTACCAGATGTGATCGAAGACGGCAAGACATATGAGGAAAACTCATTGAAGAAAGCCAGATCATATTCTCTTTGGTCGGGTTTGAATTCTCTGGCAGACGACACGGGACTGGAGGTAGAAGCGCTAAAAGGAGAACCTGGAGTTTATTCGGCGAGATACGCAGGAGAGAACGCTTCTTACAAAGACAACATCGATCTCTTGCTCGAAAAATTAAAAGGCGAAGAAAACAGAATGGCAAAATTTGTCTGCGTTGTCTGCCTGTTTCTTGCAAACAGTGAAAATTATTTTTTCAGGGGGGAAATAAGAGGAAGAATTACTTATTCAACTCATGGTAATAAAGGTTTTGGATACGACCCGATTTTTCTTCCCGAGGGACATGCAGAAACCTTTGCCCAAATGCCGCAAAAGCTAAAAAATTCCATCAGCCATAGAGCGCTGGCTTTGAAGGCATTTTCAGATTGGCTAAAATCCTTTGACCTCAATTATATTGACAATTAAAATAGTATTATCGGGGTGTGGCGCAGCTGGAAGCGCACCTGCTTTGGGAGCAGGGGGTCGTTGGTTCAAATCCAATCACCCCGATATATAACATTTTGAAGAATAGGAAAAAAGTTGAGAGCGAAACCCGTAATACCGATCGTTTTAGTTTTGATTTTTATTTCGGGTTTCATGATTGGTTTATCCCAAAAACCTTGGAATAATAGTTATAGCGAAATTTCCACTGGATCCCCGACATACGCGGAAGATTCAGTAGAGATGACGTTGGAAGAGGAAGATTCAGCACTGGTTTACGATTCTTACGCCCGTGAAACCTTGTTGGACACAACTCTTATTGAATCCCTGACTGTTGTAGAAGACACAACTTTTCAAGAACCTGAGGTTTCTGAGGTCATTATGGAAATTTCTGAAGAAGTTGAAGTATCCAATGTCGAGGTTTTACCTGAAACTACTCCTGTTGTTTCAGCCACCGATACGCTATACGTCCCTATAGTCAATGATACTCTTGAAAGGTTTTAGCTTTGTCTAAATCTTATTTTCTTTTGGGTGTCCATTGCCATCAGCCTGTAGGGAATTTCGATTTCGTCTTTGAAGAAAATTACCGAAAAGCGTATCTTCCATTTATTGAAATGTTAAGGGATTTCGAAAAAATAAAAATCGCTGTCCATTATTCCGGCCCTCTTCTGGAATGGATCGAAGACAAACACCCGGAATTTTTAGAAATTTTAAAATCACTCCTGGAAAAAGAGAGGATAGAACTCATTTCAGGCGGCTTTTATGAGCCCATTTTACCTGCCATTCCTTACAAGGACGCCATTGGGCAGATAAGCTACATGAGCAGCTGGTTGCAAAAGAGGTTTGGTATAACTCCCAGAGGGCTGTGGCTTCCAGAGAGAGCGTGGGAACCGCATCTGCCTTCGTTGCTTAAAGACGCCGGTATTGATTTCACTTTTCTCGACGATTTTCATTTTTTAGGAGCCGGGGTGGCAAAAAGCAATTTGAGCTCTTACCATATTACTGAAGATCAAAATAAAAAAATTGCTGTGTTTCCGATACTGAAAAGCTTGAGATACGCCGTACCTTTCAAATCTGCTGAGGAAACAATAGGTGTTGTCAAGTTCAAATCGGAAGGAAATGATGGCGATTCGTTGGCAGTGCTTTTCGACGACGGAGAGAAGTTCGGAACTTGGCCTGGAACCTTTCAACACGTGTATGAATTTGGATGGCTCGAAAATTTTTTCAGGGCTGTTTCTTCCGATGATGAAATTGAAATGATACTTCCGTCAGATGCTTTAAAAAAAATACCGCCCAACGGGCTGACATATTTTCCCGCTTCGTCCTACTTTGAACTTACTCAATGGTGCTTGCCGACGAAAGCGAGAATCGCCGTTGAAAACCTTTATGAATCTTTGAGGGAAAGGGGGGAGTATGAATGTTACGAGGGTCTTGTCAGAGGAGGCTTCTGGAGGAATTATCTCTCAAAGTACCCTGAAGCGAACCACCTGAACAAAAGGGTGGCGGCTTTGTCCGAATTGGTTGACGCGAAAGACATTAGCTTGGATGAAAAGAAAATACTGATCTGGAAATCTCAGTGTAATTGCGCATACTGGCATGGAATTTTCGGAGGCATATACCTTCCTCATTTGCGTGAGAGCCTATACAGGAATTTACTGGCGGCGGAAAATAAATATTTGTCTGAAGTTAAAGGCGATTCCGGTTGGTCCGAAATCTCATACTTGGATTTGGATTGCGACCAGATAGACGAATTGGTTTATCAGGATTCGCTTCTGACAGTTGTCGTGAACCCTCAAAAAGGCGGAATGATCACTGAGCTCAGCGACAAAGAAAAACTTTTTAATTTCGCAAACTGCCTTGCAAGACGCGAAGAATCTTACCACAGTCTCCTGAAGAACGTTTCATCTGAATCTTCCGAAAACGTCGCCACCATTCACGACAAATACTCGGTAAAAGACAAGAACGTTCTCGACTTTCTTTTTTACGACACTGATTCTCTGGGAGTCTTTTTTGAAATCATTTCGCATCAGGAACAGTCCGAAGATATATTCAGATCGGATTTGATTTTTGACAGCAGAAAAGTTAAAAGAGATTTCAACGTATTAAAAAAGGCCGAAGCATGGGAACTGGATTTCGTCACTGACAAGAATATACTTTTTAACTTAAAAAATAAAAAAATAATATTTTCAAATTCAAAAAAAATTGTTTCTGAATACCACCTTGAAAATTTCACGGACCACTGCTTGTATTTCAGGTGCATAATGTGCCTGTTGTGCCCAGAACCTTTCAGCGACAGGAGGTATTTTTCTTTCCCTGGCGACGATGAAAAATATTACCCCGGCAAACAGAACCAAAAAGCCGGTTTTGGACTGAAATACACGGACGAAGTCGTAGGATCGGTTTTGTTTTTTTCATCCGCGCTTTCTATGGATTGGTCTTATTTTCCTGCTTATTCGGTGAATCTGAGCGAAGAAGGTTTTGAAAAAAATCTTCAGTCAGTTATTGTTTCCGCTGGAAAATGGTTTTGTCCAGACAGAAATGAAAACCTGGAAATTGAAATAAAATTATAAATCGGGAGGATATATGGAAAACGAAGACATAGGATCAATATACACCGTCCTCAAATACGGCTCAGACAAAGAAAAAAAATCCGTGTACATTAAGTTTGGCACTGACGAAAAACTAATTGATGAGTTTCTCAAGAACGCCAGGAGTTCTGATTATCTCGACAGGATAGCTATTGCCAAAGCCGCGGCGTACGTCCAGTCGAAAAAATTCCTCGGACCTGTCATGGGCTTTTTAAGCGATGAAAACAAATATGTAAGACAAGCCGCCTGCGACGCCTTGGGTGAGATGGGATACAAAGAAGCCATACCTTATCTCACAAAAGAAATGTATTCCGACGATTCTTTTATCGTCTGGACAAGAGCCGCGGTCGCTCTCTACAAACTCGGTGAAGAAAAAGGCGTAAAAATGCTTTTGGAGAATTTCAATTTCGGCGAACCCATGAAAACAGAACCGGCAGTTCAAGAAGCGCTGAATGAGTTGAAAATAGACCCTTTTTCCAAGAAGAATAAAAAGAAAAAATGTTTTGTCGTCACAGCTTGCGAAGGAGAGAATTCACCTGTCGTTGAGAGCCTTTCAATTTGGAGGGATTACACGCTGAGTAAAACTCTATATGGGTCATTATTGATATCCTTATACAATATTATGGGTCCGATCTTTGCAAAGATAATAGCTAAATCAGATGTCCTCAGATACGCGATAAGACATCTTCTGATTATGCCTGTATTTCATGTAGTATCGAAGTATTTAAACGATTATGACGATCGTTTTAAAGCATTCTGAGAGATGTATTTGTTATATATGTATTTCTAACAAACTTTATTTGTATGCCTTTATGAATAATTATTATTGACTTTTTTTCGAAAAATGATATAAAGAAAATAGTATAAATAAAATGGAGGCAACAATGGCAGTGAAGAAAGCGACGACAGCGAAGAAGATGACGAAAAAGGCGGCAAAACCCGCGGCCAAGAAAACAGTGAAAAAACCCGCGGCTAAGAAAGCTACTACAAAAGCCAAACCAGCGGCAAAAAAGACAGCAAAAAAGAAAACTGTTAAAAAGTAAGAATTTTACCGAATGAAATCAAACGGTTTTAGAAGTATTTGCTGGCTTTACTTGAACCGTTGATTGTTTTCTGAATTTGCTGCTATCTCTAAGGGGTTCTCCATCGGAGAACCCCTTTTTGACATTATAATTCCTGCAGAAAATCTGCAGTTCTCCGTGGTTGAATAAAAAACAATCGAACTTCCGGAATCAATTTCTTTGTAGACCGAGATAGTATAAAATTGAATCTGGCCTATGAATTCAGATAAACAGGGGAGTGTATGAGGAAATTCATGTTTGTGGTATTGTTCGTTTTATTGAAAACTGGTTTTCTTCAATCTCAATTTTCATTTATCGAATCTTTACAGCAGAAAAGCTACGTGTATTTTTTTGGAGGACTAAACCAGGCAAAACTGGAAGGGTTGAACAGGGAACTTGAAAAGTTCGGCTATCCTAGTTTCGAAAACGTTTTTTATTCTTACGGCATAGGTTATTGCTACAACCTATCGGATAATTTTGAGATGAGATTGGCCGGAAGGAAATATTTGTACCAAAATGAAAATTCAAACTCAAACAAGATGAAACTCGGTGCTGAATGGCTATACGCTGAGTGCCAACTGGGCTGGACTTTTTTCAAGAGTGAAAATTCAGAAATGAACCTGCTTTTCGGTACGGGTGTAGAAGACGTGTGTTTGAAAATTTACGATTCTGAAAAAACCAGTTTCGATTCACTTCTTTTAAACCCGCAGAGAGGAGTTGAATTTTCCGGGCACAACATTGAACTGTCTCTTTCCATCGGTGGAGATTTTTTTATTGGACCTTTGAACATTTCCACGGGTTCTGGCCTGATACTCGGTTTGAATTTCGGTTATCGCTACACTCCATACAATTTCCCATGGAATACTCCCGGGTATCAAATTGAAGATGGTCCGAAAATGGATTTAGGAGGAGCCTATTTGGAATTCACTTCTGGTTGGGGTAAGTTATAGGACATAGGAGGAAAATATGAAAAACGAGAAAAATATTGTCATCCACGCCGAGACTCTATTCGATGGAGAAGAAAAAATTAAAGGCGTGGCAATTGTAATCGAAGGGGGTTTGATTACAGACCTGTCGAAAAGTTCTGCGAAGGCTGATTTTTCTGGAGTCGTCACTCCGTCTTTAATAGATGCTCATTCTCATATAGGAATGGCGAGGGAAGGAGAACCGGCTGACGAAGAAGAGACAAACGACATACTGTCCCAGTTTCTTCCTCTCAACGACCCATTGAACAGCATCTATTTCGATGACAGAGCTTTCACAGACGCCGTGGATTTCGGGGTTCTCTACAGTTGCGTGATACCAGGGAGCGGCAATTTGCTCGGTGGAAAGGCGGCTGTGATCAAAAATTATTCGTCAAACAGAAAAAACGCCCTGTTGAAGGATTACGGCTTCAAGATGGCTTTAGGCTACAACCCCCGTTCCACAGGTCAATGGAAAGGCGAACGCCCCAACACGAGGATGGGGATATACGCATTGCTGGAAAGTTATTTTGATGAAGTTCTGAGAAAACAAGAAAAATCAAGACTCAACGTGGAAAAGGAAAAATCCGCTTTGGTCAGGTCATCGTCGGAGAAGAAAATTTCCGAAAAAGAAATGAGCGAAGAATTGTCGAGAATTGAAAAACTGTATGAATGCGAGTTCAGCTCTTCGGAAAAGGAGATCATTAAAATATTAAACGGAGAAAAAACAGTCAAGGTGCATGTTCACAAAGAAGACGATGCTCTTTATCTTGTCCATCTCGTTCAAAAATACAAGATCAGGGCTACAGCGGACCACCTGGGCGACGTTTTTCATAAAGAGATATTCGATGAACTCGCTGAAAACGGCATACCCATCGTCTACGGTCCTTTGAATTCCTTTTCTTACAAAGTCGAACTAAAGCACTCATACTATCAGAACGTCAAACTTCTCATGCAGTCAAAAGCTTTTTATGGTCTTATGACCGACCACCCGGTCATTATGACCAATTCTCTGCGTGACAGCCTTAAATATTTTCTCATCTACGGTATGCCCGAGGAAAAAGCGATAGGGATAATAACAAAAAATAACGCGAAGATATTGGGTATAGACAATGATTTTGGAACAGTAAAACCTGGAAAAGTAGCCAGCTTGGTTGTCTGGGATGATAATCCTCTGAGTTTGTCTGCTTTCCCTGAGGCGGTATTTGCCGAAGGAAAAATCATCAGGCGCAGACACAAATAATGGCGCTGACCGTACTTTTTTTGCTTTTTAAAGTTGTCAACGCCGAGGTCGATGTTCCGCGCGGCGTCAGAGATAGGATGCGAACCATTGTGAACTCCGTCATGACTCACTGCGAGAGGGGAGAGCTTTCTTGGGACGGTTACATTTTTTATATCGATCCTTCGGAATACATACCTGCTGATTCAACGTATCCAAGACTTGGAACGTCGAGAGGAGACGACGAAGGTATTTCGGTTCAAAGGTTGGTCTGGGGAATTGATTACGAGATAAAAGGCGAAGAAGTCCACTACGCGGTGGAGAGTTTTTTCCCTGTTCGGACAGGAAGGCTGGGATTTGGCTTCGAAAAACGGTCGGGGAGAACTCCTACTGGATTTTATGTTCTCGGCGATTATTATTTAGCTGAACAAAAATACACAAACCTCAGTATTAATTACCCCGGTGAAATAACAACCGGCAGAATATTGCTTTTGAATGTGATGAAAAATGGACACTCGATATACACAGAGACAAGAGGCCAAAACAATCCGCTCCTCAGAGGAATATTGATTCACGGTTTCGGACTGTCCGAACAGCAAGAACGAAATGAAGACGAAGGATCCAAAGGATGCGTCCACGTGACCGCGGAGGGAATAATCAGCATAATAAATATTTTGAAAACAAACAGAGGCAGAACCTACATCTTCATATCGGGGGCTGACACGAATTTTTCGGATTTACCCCAATATGAAAAGAGTATTTTGGAGCAGTAAAATGATTTATTGGATGTTATTTTTGACTAAAGTCTATCAAGTTTTTTTTGATCCGGTGCTAATAACTCAAAGTTTTATTTTCGACAATTTTCAGCTCAGGGAATATTTGGAAGAACCGCGGAAAGAAAACACTTCAATAATCATAACCTTATCAGGCGATGTCAACATGTCTGTGTCAAAAACCTGGGTTGATTCCTCGGGAGCAGTTTCAAACCGTGGAGTTTTGCCTTTTTCGATTTTCACCGATTCGATAAAGGAATACATCGAAGGAGATATCAACTTTTGCAACCTTGAGACCACTGTCCTGAACGACAATTCTCTTGCCAATGCTGATAAAAGCTACTGTTTCCGAATGCATACTAACGCGTTGAAGCATTTAGCTCAAACCGGATTCAATCTTTTCGCCCTCGCGAACAATCATATGGAAGATTACGGAACAAGGGGTGTGCTTCAAACTCTTGAAAATATAAAAATCCTGAGCTCTGAATGCACATTGTTTTTTGCAGGAGCTGGAGCAGACTACGATGAAGCCGTCATGCCTTTCATATTTGAAATTAAAGGCCACAGATTCGCGTTTTCGAGCCTTGGTATTTCTGGACTTCCCGCGACTTCAAGCTCGCCGGGTGTGGCTTTAACTTCTTTCAGCGAAAAGGTTTTGGGAGATCTTTCTTCAGTTGAGGCGGACTACAGAATATTGGCTCTTCACGCCGGAAACGAGAGAAACGAATATGTGACCTACCTCCAGAATTCAATAATCAAGAAAGCTCTGGAGGAATACGAAATCGACCTTGTAGTAGGCACGCATCCGCACATTGTTCAAGGCGCGGAATACTATGAAGGTAGAATGGCTTTTTACAGCCTTGGCAATTTTTTGATGCTCGGGGCACGCAACATGTCGACGGTTGAAAACTCACTCTACAAAAAGGATTTCGGGCTTTTCGTCAAAATATTTCTGTCGGATTCTCTTGAAATCGATTCGGTCACAGTTCACCCTGTCTTCAACATGCATTTTCAACCTTATTTTCTTTCCGACTCTGTAGATGTCGCAATGAGAGTAGAGTGGCTGAATAAAATTTCCAACCGACCCTACATGACACCCATTGAAGAGAATATCATTTTCCAATGCGATGGAGTCAGGGGAATCTTTGTTCCTTGAAAAGAAGGATTAAGAAATATTTAGAGGGTGTTTCCACAAAGCAGAAAATATTCCAGATATGCTCGATAATACTCGTAAGTTTATTGAGCGTGTTGATTATTCTCCTCCGTTCAAAACTGGAGGGTTTGAAAGATTACGGTTACGCTGGTCTTTTTCTGGTGTCGACGATTTCGTCAGCGAGTATAATACTTCCAGTTCCCGGTCTTTTTCTCGTTTTTTCATTTGGAGCTGTTTTAAATCCTCTGATTGTGGGAATCGTGTCGGCTTTTGGTTCAGCTCTCGGTGAAGTGACAGGTTATATCCTTGGATACGGCGGAAGAATCGCAGTGGAAGACAGGGATAAATACGAAAAGGTCTCTGAAATGATGAGGAGGTGGGGCAGTTGGACGATTTTGTTTCTTGCGCTTATTCCCAACCCGCTTTTCGACATAGCCGGAATTATTTCCGGAATGCTCAAATATCCTCTTTGGAAGTTTCTTCTCTACACACTCATAGGAAGAATAATAAAGCACATCGTTTTCGCATACGCAGGATTCTACAGCTTGTATTATTTCTTTTGAATCAAACCCCATCTTTCCGACAGTGGGCTGATGTGATATTCTAATAAATAAGGAGTGACGATTTACAAAGGGAAAGGTTTGAGAAGACTCGTTCCGGAAATAATTTGCCGAAATTATGTTGAGAAAAAATTCGAAGGCGAATTCGAATCATTTGTCCTCACTTGCGATATTTCAGGCTTCACTTCGATAACAGAATCTCTTTCTGAAAAATCATTTGAAGGCTCTGAAATAATAACGGATACCATAAACAGAATATACAAACCTGTTATTGATTTCATAAAAGCTTCCGGCGGATTTATATCTTCTTTCGCCGGGGATTCTTTCGCCTCCCTTTTTCCAGTGAGTAATATTGGGTCAAATAAGAGCATAACTGAAGTTTCCGAAAACATTTCAAGGCTTCTTTTCAAAATGGAAGAGGTCAAAACAAAATTTGGAGATTTCAAATTTAAAGTAAAAATAGGGCTTTCCAAAGGAATCGTTTCGTGGCGTATCGTAGAGAGTGATTTTGGAACGGCGTTTTACTTTTATAGCCAAGCGTTTAAGAAAAGTTATGACATGTTGAAATATTCTTCGCGAGGTTCTGTTGCAATAGACGATTCTGTCTATACAGAAACAAACTTTGATAAAGATTTGACGGATTCAGGATTCATGACGCTTAATCCAGAAAATAAAAAAGCGGATTTAAAAGAAGTAGAAAGTCTTTTTTTTGATGAAGAAACTTTGACAAAAAAATTTTTCCCTGAAAGCGTTTTGAAAATGAGCGTTTCAGGGGAATTCAGGGGAATCATTGCCAGTTTTGTGTTCCTTGATGAAAAATCTGTGGTAGACCGTAACATAATAAAAGCCATGGAAATCACTTCCAAGTATTCGGGCTATTTCAATAAAATCGACTTCGGAGACAAAGGATGGGTCATCCTCGTAGTTTTCGGAGCTCCGTATGGAGTTGAAAACATATATAAAAAAGCCTGCAATTTTGCTTTTGAAACAGTTCTGTCTTTGAGGGGAAACGTAAAAATTGGAATGACATCCGGTACAGCTTACGCCGGTTTTTTGGGAAGCGAAAAAAGAGCCGAATACACCGTTTTGGGCACTACTGTCAACCTCGCCTCAAGAATAGCACAAAACTCTGAATGGGGAGAAGTAACCATTGACAAGAGCATGCTCAAAGACATGTCCAGGTATTGCTCGGTCAAAAAAGAGAAGAAACAAACTTTCAGAGGTTTTGAAAAAAATGAAATTATTGTCTGCTCCATAACTCAAGGTGACTTGAGCCAGCAGGCCGAAGTTTTCGAAGGGCCGTTCATCGCCAGAGAAGAAGAGA
>JAFGON010000094.1 GCA_016926475.1 candidate division WOR-3 bacterium
GCCGGCTTCTTTTCCTTCTTCTCCTTTTTCTCATCCTTATATGATGAAAGCTCGATAAGCGCCATTCTCGCGTTGTCTCCCTGGCGGAAATCAAGACCGTATATTCTCGTGTACCCGCCGTTTTTGTCCTTCATGTCCGGCATGATCTTCTCGAAAAGATTCTGTACTGTTTCTTTTCCGTATACGAGTCTGGCTACGTATCTTCTCGCGTTGAAGTCATCCACTTTAGCTTTTGTTATTATTTTTTCTACATAGGGCTGAAGTTCTTTTGCTATTGATTTGGTGGTTCTTATTTTTCCATGCAGCAAAAGCGAACTCGCCGCGTTTCTGAGAAGTGCTCTTCTGTTGGCCTCGTTTCTTCCGAGTTTTCTTCCTTGTATTTTATGCCTCATCTGATTTCTCCGTTTCTTCTTGTTCCAGGTACTCGCTGACATCCATTCCGAATCTCAACCCTTTTGATTCAAGAACCTTTACGAGTTCCTGCAATGATCGTTTGCCGAAATTTTTATATTTCAGCATTTCCTGTTCGCTTCTTTGAACTAAATCACCAAGATTTTTTAGCTTTGCTTCTTTAAGACAATTTGCCGCTCTGACGGAAAGTTCAAGTTCCTCAACCTTCTGCGACAACAATTTCTTCATTCTTTTTTTGTCTTCATCCACTTCTTCTTCAACAATGGTTTCCGGTTCTTTCTCAAAGTTTATTAAAACAGAAGCGTAATCCTTAAGAATCTTACCCGAGTGCGACAAAGCGTCTAAAGGTTTTATGGTTCCGTCAGTCCAGACTTCAACAACCAGTTTGTCGAAGTCGGTTCTATTTCCCACTCTGGTGTTGTCTACAGCAAAATTTACTTTTGTCACCGGAGAAAACACAGCGTCGAGAAATATTGTACCCAGAGGCGCGTTCTTTGTTTTTATCCGCTCGATTGGACAATAACCTGTTCCTGAAGTGACTTCCAAATCCGCTTTCAGATCCGCGTTTCTGCCCAAAGTGCATATCTCCAAATCCGGGTTGACAATTTTTACTCCTGCAGGAGTCCAAATATCGCCTGCTTTAACCGTGCAGGGACCTTTTTTTCTGATTTCAAGCGTAACAGGAAGGTCGCAATCTGCTGTAATTCTCACTTTTTTCAATCTTATCTCTATTTCAATTATATCTTCCATAACCCCTGGAATCGGGACATACTCATGGTCCACGCCGTCTATTCTCATCCTCGTAATTGCCGCCCCCTGTACGGAAGAAAGAAGAATTCTACGCAAGGCGTTGCCTAACGTGAAACCGAAACCTCTTTCAAGAGGGTCGAGCGTAAACCTTCCATAGTCAGCGTTTTCTTCTTCTACCACGACACTCTTAGGTATCTGAATTGGTTTTAGTTTCATTCTTTTCCCCTTTTATTTCGAATAGAGCTCTACTATTAAGTGCTCCCTTATGTCAGGAGGAAGATCCA
Organism: candidate division WOR-3 bacterium; assembly: GCA_016926475.1. Lineage (NCBI taxonomy): Bacteria > Pseudomonadati > Caldifarciminota > Caldifarciminota bacterium. The sequence continues at coordinate 1,446 of JAFGON010000094.1, forward strand.
TTCTTTCTGGTATAGCGTTGAATACCGCTTTCTTTTTTTCAAAATCCAGCGAAATCCAGCTCGGTATACCCCTTTGCTTTCTCGCTTCAAGGGATCCGTTGACCAGATCAAGTGATTTGCTTCTGTCTTTAATCTCAATTAAATCGCCGATTTTCACCTGGTATGAAGGAAAACTCACTTTTCTTCCGTTGATCAAAAAATGACCGTGTCTAATAAGCTGTCTGGCTGACTTCCTTGAAGGCGCAAAACCCGCTCTATACGTGACATTGTCTAATCTTCTCTCGAGAAGCTGAAGAAGAATAGTGCCAGTGACGCCTTTTTGTTTTGAAGCGTCTTCAAAATAATTTCTGAATTGCTTCTCCAAAACTCCGTATTGTCTTTTTACTTTCTGTTTTTCTCTTAACTGATCTCCGTAGAGATTCATCTTCCTCCGTTTTCTCCCCATAGCCACCCCCGGAGACTTGACTTTCTCGTTTTCCATGGGGCATTTTGTTGTAAAACATTTTTCTCCCTTGAGAAATAGCTTTACTCCTTCTCTTCTGCAAAGTCTGCAATTAGGTCCAATATATCTTGCCATCTGTTTTTACCCCCGACTTTATACTCTGCGTTTTTTAGGCGGTCTGCATCCGTTGTGAGGAATAGGCGTTATGTCCTTGATCAACACCACTTCAAGCCCCGATCCCTCAAGCGATCTGATCGCCGATTCCCTTCCGGGGCCAGGTCCTTTGACCCAGACTTCAACTCTTTTTAATCCGAGAGTCATAGCTTTTTTCGCGGCTTCTTTTGCAGCTTCACCCGCAGCAAACGGCGTTCCCTTTCTCGAGCCTTTTTGTCCGGTCGTCCCCGAAGAAGCCCAACTGATTGTTCCGCCTTGATTGTCCGTCAACGTGACTATTGTGTTGTTGAATGTCGAATGAATATGCGCGACACCGTTTGTGTCGACCTTTGTTTTTTTCTTTGTCCTCTTCTCGGATTTTACCTTCTTAGCAGACACTTATCCTCCTAATTCATAACTTTTTGGGCGATTACTTTTTAAGAGTGACTTTTTTAGCGGCTATAGCGCCTTTTTTGGGTCCCTTTCTGGTCCTCGCGTTTGTCTTAGTCCTCTGCCCTCTGACGGGAAGTCCCCTTGCATGTCTCAAGCCCCGGTAACATTGGATCTCCTTGAGCCTTTTGATATTTTGAGCAACCTCCGCCCTTAGCTGACCTTCGACTTTTACGTTTTCGTCTAAATACCGTCTAATCTTTTCCACATCTTTTTCCGTCAATTCATTTGACCTCAAAGAAGGGTTTATGTCTATAGCTTTAAGTATAGTCTGAGATGTCTTGAGGCCTATGCCAAAAATATATGTTAACGCGACCTCTATCCTTTTATTTCTCGGAAGGTCAATACCGGAAATTCTTGCCAAAAAACACCTCCTATCCCTGACGCTGTTTGTGCTTTGGGTTTTTTTTGCAAATCACCCTAACGATGTTGTTTCTTCTTATTATTTTGCAATCCTTGCAAATTTTTTTCACCGAAGCTCTGACTTTCATATTTTCCCCTTTATTTCTGTCTGTATATAATTCGACCTTTTGTCATGTCGTAAGGAGAAAGTTCCAGAATAACTTTATCCCCCGGCAAAATTTTAATGTAGTTAATTCTCATCCTACCTGAAAGGTATGCCTGAACCAGATGCTGCGTGTTTTCTATCAAAACTCTGTATTTCAAGCCTGGTAAAACTTCCTGGACTATTCCGTTTATTTGAATTCCTTTTTTCCCTTTTCCTTCAGTCATCAAGTTCATGCTCCAAATCTCTCATAAGTTCATTTTTCGCCTTTTCTCCATCAACTTCCACAAGTAAACTTTTTTTTCGGTAAAAGTCGAGAAGGGGTTTTGTCTGTTTTTCGTAGACCGAAAGTCTATCCCTGATAATTTCGGGTTTGTCGTCTTCTCTTGTTACCAATTTACACCCGCAGATTTTACAAACGCCTTTTTTCGCAGGCTCATCGGTTCTGAGATTATACACCTTTTTGCAGACAGGGCAATATCTTCTGTTTGAATTTCTTTCTATCGCGGTTTCGGGTTTTATGTGAAAATAAAAAACTTTGTTTAATTGCTTGCCTTTTCTTATCAACATCTCTTCCAATCCTTCCGCCTGACCAATAGTTCTGGGAAATCCATCCAGAATAAGCACGGGAGAGACACCGTCCTTTTCTTCTATTGCCTTTTCCAAAACCTCCAAGACGATTTCATCAGGTATCAGCTTGCCTTCAGAGATAATTTTATTCAGTCTCTGGCCGAATTGAGTGCTTTTGCTGGCTTCGGCTCTGAGTATATCGCCGGCGATCAACGATTTATAACTTCTGCTTTTCCCGAGGAGTTCAGTTTGAGTTCCTTTCCCCGCCCCAGGAGGTCCGATGAAGACGACAATTTTACTGTCAGGTAATAACGGCATTTATCTTCTTCCTCTTATTTTGCCCTTACTCAAAAATCCCTCGTAATGCCTCATCATAAGCTGAGCCTCTACTTGCCTCATGGTGTCCAGAACGACCCCGACAACTATGAGAATCGAAGTTCCTCCAAAATAAAATGGAAGGTTGAATTTCTGAATTAGTATCATCGGCAAAACAGCGATAAACGCGAAAAATACCGATCCGGGAAGCGTTATGCGGCTTACGACGAAATCAATATATTCAGCGGTTTTCCTTCCCGGTCTATACCCTGGAATAAAACCGCCGTATTTCTTCATGTTGTCCGCTAAATCATTTGGGTTGATGACAACCGAAGTATAAAAATACGCGAAAAATACAATCAAAACCACATAAATCAAGTTGTAAATAAGTTCACCGGGTTGCATCCAGGCTGAAAACAACGCGAGAAAAGAAGCGCTAGTGCTGTTTTGGAAAAACTGGGCTATTGTCTGGGGAAACATCATTATAGATTGTGCGAATATTATGGGTATTATACCCGCGCTGTTGACGTTCAACGGAAGATGTGTCGATTGCCCTCCGTATACTTTTCTTCCAACCACTCTTTTTGCGTATTGTACAGGAATTCTTCTCTGTCCTTGGGTGATCAGAACAACAGAAGCTGTGATAAGAACCATCAGCAGTACTATTATTACAACCGTAAAAACATTTATAACGCCTGTTTTAAGAAGCATGAAGGTTCTGGCAACGTCCATGGGAAAACTTGCTACGATACCGACCATAATGATAAGGGATATTCCGTTTCCGATACCTACTTCGGTAATCCTTTCTCCCAACCACATGACGAAAACAGTCCCTACAGTCAGAGATATTATAGTCGTTGTCATAAACAAAAATCCCGGATTGTTGACGAGCGCCAGCCCTTCTATGGATTGAGACTGAAGATATATTCCAATACTGAAAGCTTGAAAAATCGCCAATCCGACGGTAGTGTATCTAGTGTATTGTGTTATTTTCCTTCTGCCTTCTTCTCCTTCTTTCTGGAGTTTTTGAAGCCAGGGTACTATCGAAGCGAGCAACTGGAAAACAATCGAGGCTGTAATGTAAGGCATGATTCCGAGAGCAAAAACCGTTGCCCTTCCAAGGTTGCCTCCCGCAAACATATCGAAAAGACCTAATATACCCGCCTGTTGAGCTTGAAAAAACTTAGAAAGCGCTACAGCATTGATACCCGGAAGCGGAATGTGCCCTCCAAGCCTGTAAATCACCAAAAGGAACGCCGTCCAGAAAATTTTTTTTCGGAGATCTTCGACTTTGAATATATTTTGAAAACTCTTAATCACTTAACCACATCCGTGTTGTCTATTCCTATTAATTCAACTGTCCCTCCGGCTTTTTCGATCTTTTCTTTGGCCGAATGAGAAAAGGCGTGAACTTTAAACACAACAGCTTTAGAAAGATTTCCTTCTGACAGTATTTTTATTTTCTCACCCCACTTTATTATTTTCTTTTCATAAAGCGTATCTGGGGTGACTTCTGTCAGTCCAAGGTCTTCTATCCTCTTTAAATTTATCGGTTTAAATTCTTTGCGGCTGACATTTTTAAACCCTCTTTTGGGAACAAGCCGCTGAAGTGGCATTTTTCCGCCTTCAAACCATGGGGGAGTAGAAGAGCCTGATCTTGATTTCTGACCTTTTGTGCCTCTGGTGGCTGTTTTTCCGTGCCCTGAACCGATACCCCTGCCCACTCTTTTTTTCTTGTGTGTCGCTCCGGGAGTCGGAGATAATTCGTGAAGTTTCATGCCGTCAACTCCTCTACGTTAACAAGATGTTTTACCTTTTCAATCATGCCTCGAACTTGAGGGGAATCTTCAATAATAACGGAATCTCTTATGTGCCTTAAACCCAGAGCGAAAATCGTTTTTTTCTGAGATATATGCCTGCCTATAGGGCTCTTTGTCTGTGTTATTCTGAACTTTTTCATCATCTCCGCTCCTTGAATCTCACCTTTGCTTGGGTAAAATATCCTCAATTTTCTTGTTCCTTACCTTGGCGACTTCTTCCGGGGACCGCAACTGGGTCAGCGCTTTCATTGTCGCTTTTGCAAGATTGACGGAACTATTCGATCCTAAAGATTTTGTCAGTATGTCTTTAATTCCCGCAGCGTTAAGCACTGCGCCGACAACTGAACAGGCTATGACACCTGTGCCTTTGGAAGCAGGTTTCAACAGAACCTTGCTCGCTCCGTGAACTCCTACGACCGAATGAGGTATGGTGGTCCCGAAGACACATATGTCAGTCATATTCCTCTTTGCCTTTTCTGTCGCTTTTGAAATTGCGTTAGCGATTTCAGACGCTTTCCCTGTGCCCACTCCCGCTTTGCCTTTACCATTGCCCACGACGACTACGCTGGAGAATTTGAAACGCCGTCCACCTTTGATTACCTTCGCGACTCTTTTGATGGCGACGGTTTGATCGAATAATTCAGTTGTTTCGATTACTTCTTGTTTCAAAATTCAAGACCTCCTTCTCTAGCGCCTTCCGCAAAAGCTTTTACTCTTCCATGGTATCTATAAGATCCTTTGTCAAAAACAATTTTCTTTATATTTTTCTCTACCGCTTTTTCCGCGAGAATTTTTCCGGTTTTTTTAGCCATCAGTATTTTGCCTTTTAATCCATTTTTTTCAGATTCGGCAACCTGGACTTTATCGAGTTTGTCTGCATCTTGCAAAGATGAAGAGGAAACAAGCGTTTTGCCGCTTACGTCATCTATCAGCTGAGCGTATATGTGCCTCAGGCTTCTGTATACATTAAGTCTCGGCACTTCATTGTCACCCGAAATTTTCATCCGTATTCTGCTGTGCCTTTTCAACCTGCTGTTTCTTTTTTGTTTATTTTTGTCCATATCATCTTCCTCTTTTATTTCGCTCCGGTTGCAGCTGCTTTACCGGCTTTACGCCTTATCCACTCGCCTTTGTATTTGATCCCCTTCCCTTTATATGGTTCCGGAGGTCTTATGGATCTTATCAAAGCGGCCATTTGTCCGACGGTTTGCTTGTCATTCCCTTTTATCGTAATCAAGGTATTGTCCGGGGAAACTTCGAATTTAATGCCTTCAAGTTTTTTTATCCATTTACTCGTCTTGATTTTACTGCCCGAAAAACCTTCCGGTGGCTTGGAGGAAATTCTTATCGGGTGAGAGTACCCAATAGAGATGACGAGGTCTTCTTTGTCCAAAGTCGCTCTGTATCCCACCCCGTTTATCTCCAACTGTCTTTCAACGCCTTTTGTAACTCCTTCAACCATATTTGCGATTAAAGCCCTGGCCAAACCCTGAAATTTTCCTGAATTTTCATCTTTCTTCTCGACAATGAGGGTATTTTCCTGCATTTTAAGTTCTACACCAAAGGGGAAAGATTCTTGTTTCTTGCCAAGAGGACCTTCAACTACTATTGAATTTCCATTAATTTCAACCTTTAGCCCTTTAGGAATACTTATGGGTTTTTTTCCAACTCTCGACATATTATTACCTCACCAAATGTTACACAATATCTCGCCGCCTACTCTTTTCTTTCTCGCTTCAGCGTCCGTCATTAAACCAAGCGGGGTAGACACTACGGCAATACCTAAATTTTCCATAACTCTCGGCAGCTTTTTGTATTCTTTGTAAACTCTCAATCCGGGTCTGCTGACTCTCTCCAAAGTCGTTATAACCGGTTTGCCATTAGAAGTGTATTTCAGTTCAATTCTGATGTTCTTTTTGCCCTTTTCGCTGACTTCTTCGACTTTAGCGAGATAGCCTTCAGCTTCGGCAATTTTAGCTATTCTAAACTTCAGATCCGAATACGGCATTGAAACAGACTGTTTCTTCACCATAAGAGCGTTTCTAAGTCTCGTAAGCATATCTGCAATAGGATCGCTCATCGACATTTTAACCCCCTACCAGCTTGCTTTCTTTATTCCAGGGATCTCGCCTTTTAAAGCTAATTCTCTGAAACAAATTCTGCAAAGACCGAAATCCCCCATATAACCTCTGCTCCTACCGCATCTGAAACAACGGTTATACTTCCTGACTGAGTATTTCGGCTCTCTTTTTTGCTTAATTTTCCATGATCTTTTAGCCATTTAAGCTCCCGCCTTTTCTGTTGAACTCTTTCTAAAAGGCACGCCCATAAGTTCAAGCAGCGATCGTGCCTCTTCATCCGTATTAGCAGTGGTCACTATGGTTATATTCATGCCCATTATTGTGTAAACTTTATCGTAATCAATTTCCGGGAACACTATTTGTTCAGTTAAACCGAAATTATAATTTCCTCTTCCGTCGAATCCGTCTGTTTTAAATCCCCTGAAATCTCTTATTCGAGGGGCTGCAACATTCATCAAACGGTCAAAAAACTCATACATCATTTTGTTTCTCAAGGTTACGGACACCCCTACAGGCATGCCTTCTCTCAGTTTGAAATTGGATATTGCTTTTGTGGCTTTTCTGATCGATGGCCTTTGCCCGGTAATTATCATAAGATCGTTTACAGCCGCTTCAATAAGCTTGGAGTCTCCAATTGCTTTACCCACGCCCATGCTTACGACTATTTTTTCGAGTTTCGGGACATCCATTTTTTTGTAACCGAATTTCTTTCCGAGTTCTTTTGATACTGTTTGATCATAGTATTCTTTAACTCTCGGAATTCTCTTGTCCTGGTTGGGTTTTTCCATCAACTCGATTTTTTGAAGCGATTTTCCTGAAACCGACTGATCATGAGTTTTAGACTTTTTCTCTTTTGCCATTTTTCCTCACTTGTTTGCTAAAACCGCGCCGCACCTGGCACAAATTCTTTCTCCAGGTTTATCAGGGTTCCTTTTCACCCTCGTAGGAGCGTGGCAAGATTGGCATACAATCATTAAGTTTGAAAGGTTTATCGGTGACTCTTTTGAAATTATTCCGCCTTGTTCAGTCTGGCTTTTAGCGCGTTGGTGTTTTTTGACGAGGTTTATTCCTTCGACTATCGCTTTGTTTTTTTCAGGAAAGACAAACAATATTTTCCCCTGTTTACCACGGTCATTCCCAGTCATCACTTTCACCGTATCGCCTTTTTTCAGATTCAACTTAACAGGATTTTTCATCATACGACCTCCGGTGCGAGAGACACGATTTTCAAATAATTTCTTTCTCTCAGTTCTCTCGCTATGGGACCGAAAATTCTCGTACCTTTCGGGGTCCCTGTTTCATCAATTATTACAACAGCGTTCTGATCGAACCTCACAATAGTTCCGTCTTTTCTTTTTACGGGTTGTTTAGTTCTGACTACAACCGCGTTATGTTTTGTCTTGTTTTTCACGGTAGCATTTGGTATCGCTTCTTTGACGACAATCATAATTTTATCACCGACTCTGGCGTATCTCCTTCTGCTCCCGCCGAGAATTTTTATGCAGGTTCCCCATTTTCCGCCAGAATTGTCGGCGATTACAAAAGTTGAATTTTCAGACAACATTTAAATATCTCCTTGTTCTCCCTTTGCTTTCCTCAGAATTTTTGATAGAGTCCAGCATTTATTTTTTGAAAGAGGTCTTGTTTCCATAATAACTACGAAATCGCCTTCTTGGGCGGAATTGTTTTCATCATGAGCAATAAACTTTTTATACTTTTTTACTATTTTTTTGTAAAGGGGGTGCGCGAATTTTCTCTCAACTTTCACAACTATGGACTTATCCATTTTGTCCGAAACGACTATTCCTTCCCTTATTTTTTTTCTGTTTATTCTCGCGTTATCCATTTTCGATATTCCCCTTCTGTGCGATTTGCTTTTCTCTTAGTATCGTCAGAATTCTGGCTTTTTCCTTCTTGGCGTTTCTTATGTTTGCCGGTTTGTCCGTTGCATTCGACATGACTCTAAAACGCAATTTAAAAATTTCTTCGTTTACTTCGTCCAGCCTGTGCATCAATTCCTGTTCCGTAAGTTCTCTAATTTCTTTAGCTTTCATCTTTCACCTCTGCTAAGCTACATCGTGCCCTGAAATAAATCTGGTTTTTATAGGAAGCTTCGCGGCAGCGAGCTCCATTGCCCTTTTTGCCGTCTCTTCGTCTACCCCTTCGAGTTCAAATATCACCCTTCCTCTTCTGACAACAGCCACCCAACCCACTGGCGCTCCTTTCCCTTTACCCATTCTCGTTTCAGCGGGTTTTTCAGTTATAGGTTTGTCGGGGAACATACGGATCCAAAGCTTACCGCCTCTTTTGATATGCCTGGTTATTGCGACACGAGCTGCTTCTATTTGCTTGGCTGTTATCCAAGCCGCTTCGAGAGCCTGCAAACCGTATTCTCCAAAATCAATTTTGCTGGCGCCTTTGGAAACGCCTCTTCTCTTGCCTCTTTGCTGTTTTCTGTATTTCATTCTCTTAGGTGCCAACATGATTCATCTCTCCTATTTTCTCTTTTTTTCTTTTTTAGCTCCCAAAAGACCGAGTTGATTCAACCTGTGCTGATCTTCGTCGTTCATTATCAAACCTTTGAAAATCCATGTTTTGATTCCAACGGTTCCCGAAAGAGTGTGAGCTGTAGTTTGAGCGTAATCTATGTCCGCTCTTAGGGTGTGAAGAGGTATGTTTCCTTCTCTGTACCATTCGGTTCTTGCTATTTCAGCTCCTCCGAGGCGTCCCGAACACGTGACCTTTATCCCTTTTGCGCCTTGTCTCATGGCGTTTGTCACCGCCCTTTTCATTGCCCTTTTAAAACTCACTCTTTGCACTATTTGATTCATTATGTTGTCGGCCACCAATTTGGCGTCTAACTCGGGACTTTGTACTTCCTGGATTTTTAAATTGACTTCTTTGTTTATCAAACCTTTTACTTCTTCACGAAGGTTGGTGATTTCTTTACCTTGTTTTCCGATTATTTTCCCCGGAGTTGAGGTATGAATAGTTATCGTTATGTTGTCGACGGCTTTTTCAATCTCAATTTTCGAAAACCCCACCTTGGAGTCGTTTAACCTTCTGTTCAGATAAGTTCTAATTTTGTTGTCGTCATATAGGCCTTGGCTGAAATTTCTTTGATGCGCGAACCATCGAGAATCCCAATTCTTCGTAATGCCTATTCTAAATCCAACGGGATGTGTTTTTTGTCCCAAACTGACCTCCGCTATTTTGAAAAGTTCTCGACCGTGACCGTTATATGACAGGTTTCTTTGACAATAGGTTTAGCCCTTCCTCTGGCTCCTGCCCTGAAACGCTTGGGATAACTAGGCCCCTTGTCGATTCTGATGTCTTTTATGTATATGTCGCTGTCGTCCAAAGCGACGCCTTCAGGCTTGACCTTCATGTTTGCTGCTGCAGATGCTATTGTTTTAGTTAAAGAGTATGATATCGCGTAATTTGTGAAGGAAAGCAGGGATAGAGCTTCGTCGATCCTTTTCCCTTTTATGGAGTCAACAATTCTTCTGGCTTTTTTCGAAGTGACCCTCACGTATTTTGTTATTGCCATTGTCTGCATTTTCTATCCCCTTACCCCTGAGCTTTACTCTTCCTCTCCGCTTCGGCTTTTTTCCCTCCATGCCCTCTGAAAAGCCTTGTAGGAGAAAATTCTCCGAGTTTATGCCCCACCATATTTTCCGTAACATACACAGGAATAAACTTTTTTCCGTTGTGTACGGCAAAAGACAGCCCGACAAAATCCGGAGTAATCGTAGAGCGTCTGCTCCATGTTTTTATGGTCTTTTTATCTCTTTCAGATTTCATTTTTTCGACTTTTTCTATCAGTTTCTGATCGACAAACGGCCCTTTTTTGATCGACCTCGGCATTGGCTCTTCTCCTCTGTTCCTTATTTAGATTTTCTTTTAATTATGTATTTATCCGAACGTTTTGTCTTTCTCGTTTTGTATCCTTTTGTCGGAAGGCCTTTCGGCGAAACAGGATGTCTTCCGCCGCTTGATCTTCCTTCTCCACCTCCGAGCGGATGATCCACGGGATTCATAGCGACTCCTCTAACCTTCGGTCTTCTTCCAAGCCAACGGGTTCTTCCCGCTTTTCCCGAATGAATGTTGAATTTGTCGGGATTGCTGACCATTCCCACGGTCGCTCTGCATTTTTGGTTTATCAACCTTATTTCTCCTGAAGGCAATTTGACGTGTGAGAATTTACCCTCGTGAGCGAGAATTGTAGCCGAGGTACCCGCCCCTCGGGCGAGTTGAGCTCCTTTACCGGGGTTGAGCTCGATGTTGTGCACCGGTATTCCCGTTGGAATGTTGCCCACGGCCATGCAGTTTCCGATGTCCGCGGACAACTTGTCGCCTGATTTAATCTTATCTCCGACCTTTAAATTCAATGGGGCAATTATGTAACTCTTTATGCCATCTTCATAATGGATCAAGGCGATTCTCGCGCCCCTGTTTGGATCGTATTCAATAGCTTTTACTTCTGCGAAGATACCGTCTTTATTTCTCTTAAAATCTACAATTCTGTATTTTCTTTTCGATCCTCCCCCGCGGTGCCTTGTCGTGACTCTGCCTTGATTGTTTCTGCCACCTGTTTTTTTTAATATTTTTGTCAAAGATTTTTCCGGTTTCTTTTTGGTGATATCCGCAAAGTCATCTGTTTTTAAAAATCTCTGAATAGGTGTAACAGGTCTGTAAGATTTCAATCCCATAACTTATGCCCCTTCAAACATTTCTATTTTGTCTCCCTCGGCGAGAAGGCATACGGCTCTCTTGGTTGAAGGTTTTCTGCCTTCAAATCTTCCAAGCCTTTTAATTTTGCCTCTTCGGTTCATAATAGAGACGTTTTCCACTTTGACATTGAACAGCAATTCCACAGCTTTCTTGACTTCAATTTTATTAGACCTGTTGCTTACAAGAAAACCATATTTATTCTCGGTCTCTTTCAACTTTGTACTTTTTTCAGTCACAATAGGTCTAAGTATTATTTCTCTCGCTTTATCACGTGTCACGATGCAAAAACCTCCTTGAGCAATGCGATGGATTCAGGCGTCATAATGAGATTGTCGGCGTTGATAAGTTCGAAAGCGTTCAGGCAAGACACGAGAGCGGTTTTTACACCGGGAAGATTATTAGCCGACAATACATACTCTCTTGAATACTCATCGTTTATAATCAACGTTTTGGTTCCGTTCATCTTCAAAGAAGTGAGCATCGATTCAACCCTCGAAGTCTGCGGTCTGTCAAAGCTCAATTTTTCAACGCATTTTATGGATCCCTTTTCCGCTTTTGACGACAAGAGCGATTTGATCGCCAGAGCTCTCATTTTTCTGTTTAACTTCTTTGTGTATTTTCTTACTTTAGGTCCATGGGCTATTCCGCCGCCTCTCCACTGAACGGCTCTTATGCTCCCTTGACGCGCCCTTCCAGTTCCTTTTTGTCTCCAAGGTTTTTTACCGCCTCCGGAGACTTCCCTTCTGGTTTTCACCGAAGCGTTTCCTTGCCTTTGATTTGCAAGGAAAGTGACGACGGCTTGATGCACAACACTCTGTTTCTGTTCTACCGAGAATACGCTCTCGGGCAATTCAACTTTTTTACCGGTGTCTTCGCCTTTTTCGTTGTAAATCTCGAGCTGTTTCATCTTCCAAACTCCCTACCTCTGCTTTTAATCGCATTCTGAACCCTCAAGTAAGATCCGCTTGATCCTGGAACCGCTCCTTTCAAAAGAAGGAGATTTTTATCCGGTATGATCTTTATGATTTTGATGTTCTGAATTGTTTTTATTTTGTTACCCATCTGACCCGGCAGTTTATGGCCTTTTATAACCCTGCCAGGAGTAGTACCTGCTCCAATAGAACCCGGAGCTCTGTGAAACATTGATCCGCGGCTTTTTCTTCCTCCCCTGAATCCGTACCTTTTCACAACACCCTGAAAGCCCTTGCCCTTTGTTTTTGACCTGACGTCTACCATTTCCTCAGATTTAAAGACGGTTTCGACGGTCAGAACATCTCCAATTTTATATTCTTCATTTTTGTCGATTTTGAACTCCTGCGTTATCGAGCAAGGTTCAACTCCCGATTTTCTGAAAAGTCCCATTTCAGGTTTGTTTATTCTTCTCCCTTTAGCCGCTTTATTTTCGTTGGATGATTTTTCAGATTTCGGAAGCTTTGCATTTTCATAACCCAAAAGCAATTTTTTATGCTCTTTTCCTTCGTTGCAACTAACTACGACGCAAGGGCCGGCCTCGACAACCGTCACCGGAACAACCCGACCATCTTCAAGAAAGATTTGCGTCATTCCCAATTTTTTTCCTATTAAACCTTTCACAGCAGTCACTCCTCGGTCATCATCTTTATTTCTACGTCGACTCCAGCGGGTAAGTTTAGGTCCTTCAACGCTTCAGTGGTCTGATGAGTCGATTTTACTATATCTATCAATCTTTTATGAATTCTTAACTCGAACTGCTCCCTCGACTTTTTGTCAGCGTGAGGAGATCTCAAAACAGTATAAACTGTTTTTTGTGTCGGAAGCGGAATAGGTCCCGCTATTCTTCCTCCGGATCTTTTTACATTGTGGACAATGTCAGAGACGCATTTGTCCAAAACTGCGTGATCGTAAGCTTTCAGCTTAATTCTTATTGTGCCAATTTTCGATTTGTCCATACGCCACCTATTCCATTATTTCAGTGACGACACCCGCGCCCACGGTTTTTCCGCCTTCTCTGATGGCAAACCTCAAACCTTTCTCCATAGCAACTGTCGTCATCAAATTCACTTCC